>URYA01000044.1 GCA_900551975.1 uncultured Collinsella sp.
CGAGTCAGGACTGTCCGAGCAGGCGACCTTATATATTTGCCCTCCCCGGGGCTCCCGCACAACGGGACCTCAGTTGGGTTCTATCCCGGTTGCAGTTGCTTCGCTCCTGCACCACTTGGCTGATGCGGCGATTTGGCGTTGGATCGGTTCTTTCTGATATATGCTGGTTGCGGCTCTTCTTTTGGGAGGAGTCGCTTTTTTTGTTGTGAGGGAGATGGCCCGTGGCTGATGATTTGATTCGTTCTGAGCTGCTTTCTGCGGATTGGAATGGCGAATGGATGCGCTTGCAAGCTGCTCGGCGGCGGGCTGATGATTCTTTTGAGTGGGATAAAAGGGCTCGGCATTTTCGGCCGTTGGAGACTGCCCCTTATGCTCGGGATTTTATAAAGCTGTTGGCGCTTGAGCCCGGCGAGTCGGTGCTCGATATGGGGTGTGGGGCTGGGTCGATTGCTATTCCGCTTGCTCAGGCTGGGCATTCCGTGATTGCTGCCGACTTCTCTCCTGCTATGTTGGGCACGCTTGATGCCGGAATTGAGTATTACGGGCTCGAGGATCTTATTACGCCGCTTGAGCTTGCTTGGGATGATGATTGGGATTTGGTTGGCCCGGTCACGAAAGCGGTAGATGTTGCCTTTGCCAGTCGGTCGGTTACGACGACCAATCTAAAAGGTGCGCTTGCCAAGCTTGATCGTACGGCTCGTCGGCGTTGTGCTGTCACGATGGTCGCCAACTCCAGCCCGCGCTATGACCTGCACCTGATGAACGCCATCGGCGCCTCGGTTACCTACAGTAATGGCTTTGTGTATGCCTTTAACATCCTCATTCAGATGGGTGCCCTGCCGCAGGTTACGTACTTTGAATCGCCCCGTCGCGACACCTTCGATAGCCTTGAGGCGGGCGTAGCAGATTTTTCCCGTATGCTCGAGCATGGCAACGAGGATAAGATCGACCGCCTGCGCGACTACATCGCTCAACACATGATTGAGAATCCCCGTGCCGGCGAGCCGGGCTCCAAGGGCGTGCCGCAGGGACGCTACATGCTCGACCACGTCCGCAAGGTCCGTTGGGCGTTTATTGCATGGGAGCCGGTCTCTGCGCCCAGCTCATAGCCTGTTCGCAGCCCGCACTGCCCACTCACTCGGCATCCGCATTCTTTTTGAACTGGGCAAACGCGCTCCACACCGCGCCGTTCCTGCGCTATCGTGGGACAGCTCACGTAGATTAAGGCCCCGTCGCGGGGCGCCCCATACATAGAAAGCGAGAACCCATGGCACTGACAGGAGCCCAGGTCAAGCAGCTTCGCAGCATGGCCCATCACCTCAACCCCGCCATCATCATCGGCAAGTCCGATGTCAACGAGGGCACCGTCGAGCAGACGGTCGCCTACCTGGAGAAGCACGAGCTCGTTAAGTGCTCTGTGCTGGACGGCTCCAGCCTTTCTGCCCGCGAGGCCGCCGAGGAGCTCGCCGAGCGCTGCCACGCCGAGGTCGTCCAGGTTATCGGCCGCAAGTTCTCGCTGTATCGCGAGTCCTCGCGCAAGGATATCGAGAAGATCAAGCTCGTCTAAGAGCCAATGATCCGGCGAGCCAACACATAGCAAGCTCACGGGTGCCCAAGTACTTCGGGCACCCGTTTTTTATCGCTCGACCAGCACGCGATTGAGCCGCCCCTCCACCAAGCGCTCGTACAGACGCCGCGTCTCGGGCTCGGGCACGCCATTGACCTGCTCCCTCAGATGGTGCATATGCCCGCTGTATAGCTCGACGATATCGCGCCGCCGCCCCGCCGCACTGTAGACGCGCATGGCGCAGCGCACCATATCCTCGCGCGCCGTTTCCTGTCGAAGCCCCGACTCCGCCAGCCAAATCGCCGACTGCAGATCGTTTTCTTCTAGAGCAGCATTTGCTCCCTTAATCATGCAATCGATGTACTTTGACTGCATAATGCGTCGCATACGCAAAAAGTAGGTGGGATTACAGCCATTGGGAACATACAGCGGTCCGGCATAAAGCTGCTCAATCTTAAGGCACAGCTCAACTAAATGGGGCCCGCGCGCACCCGTGCGATTTCCCAAAACCTCGCGGCTTATCTGATCAAACAGCCGTACATCGGTCTTGACGTAGTCGCCGTTGAGTCCGATGCATTCATTTTGGATGAGCACACACGACTTGCCATCCGGCGTCGGCCCCAAAGCCGACCGCAAGCGCGATATCGTCGAGTACAGGTTGTTGCGGGCGCTATTGAACTCGGCATGGGGCCACAGCTCCATGGCCAGCGTCTCACGATCGACGAGCGCATCCATGCCCAGCGCAAGCCGCTCGGCAAGTGTCGCCGCCTTCTTGCGGCGCCACATTTTGTCCGTGATGGGAAACCCGTCGCGCTCGGCGCGAAACGCACCAAACATGCGAATCTCGATATGGTCGATGGTATCAACGGCTTCAACCTCGCCGGCCTGGAATAGGCGCTCGCCCTCCCCTTCCAAATCGTCACGCAGCGAGTACCGCGACAGCTCGCGCACGGGAAGCTTCTTGCGTATCCTGGTCGCCGGCTCGCCCAGACAATGCATGGCAAGGCGCGCAAAGAGCCGATACGATGGCTCTAGAATCCCCGTACGGTTCATGGACATCCAGGCCGCAAGGTCGCTGTCTCGGCCCGCACAGGCCAAATGCAGCGCCACCATCCAGGCTTCTGCGCCACCAACCTGCGTCTGGCTTATATCGAGCAACTCCGCTTCCTCGCGCACCGAAACCATCGAGGTGTTACGCAGATATGCCGCGCGCTCCAGCAGCAATGCGTTATCGCGCATATACGCAATCGACTCCTCGGCAAGTTTGAGCACTTGGACCGCACGGAACTTTGCATTAACCGGCCGTCCCTCTGCCAGCGACTGCCAGCCTTCTAGCAACAGGCCAAACAGCTGAATCTGGTTGTCGCGCATGCGCACGGCAAAACGATCGAGCTCGTTGAACGCCGCGTCGTCGGTTACCGGCAAGCCGGAAAGGAGCCGCCGTGCCGCCAACACCATGCGCACCCAGATAGCCATCGCCTTAAGCCCACGTACGTCGAGCGCCTCCCGCACCACCGCCATCTCGTCGTCGCGCTCGTCGGTTCCCGCAAACGACCCGTCAAAGAGCTCCACCAGCATGCTATCGGCCCGTATAACAATCCCCGCGATGTCGAGCTCGCAGTCGTAGGCCTTGCTCGTTTTGAGCTGCTGTAGAACGCCGCCGTCATCTCCCCGTTCGGTCAGGCATCGCTTGACCTCGATATGCGCGGACAGCATATCGAGTGCGGTATGGGATGTCTCGATTTCTGGCACGGCCAGGTTCGCAGGAAGCCCAAGCCCGTTGTCCCCATAGCAAACAGCCGTCAGCGTCTGGGCCACCCTCCATGAAACAGGGTCTATTTCGCAGGCCGCCCGTTCGCCCCCGCGCTCGATGACCGATGCCATATAGCGAGCGAGCTTTGTATTGGACACGCTGACCGCTGCCAGATATACGCCGAGTGCCTCGGCAGGCGTTGGCTCTGGAGCCGGATCGTCAGCATCGATCGTGCCCAGCGCTGCTCGGCAGATATCGGCCCCGTGCCCCGTCAGAGCAAGATCGACCCCATACTGCCCAGCAAGTTCAAGGACCGCTTCACGATCCAAAAAGGCGTCCGCCAGGCCCATCGCCGCATCGCATCTACCCGCCTTAAGCAAAATCCGGGCCGCCCTCGGAACAAGTTCGGGGCGAACCTCGGCCACCAACTTACGCAAACGCAAGCGTCCGTTATCCTCCGTGCCCAGACACGTAAAACTCCGCTCGGCGGGGTCCAAGCCAAAGATCGGGTAGTCGCGTACAAAGTAGGACTGGTCGACCATCGACAGCCTCACCCCACAAGCCTCGAGTTCTGCGATATTGCCCTCACCCATCAAAACCATGAGACATGCCACGCAAAACAGCGCATTATTGTCGAGCGAAGCCAGATCGGCAAGTGCCGCGCCATATACGTTGACAATCTCGTTTTCGAGCAGGCCGGCTACGTCGCCTTGGCCATACAGACCCGTCTGCAATGCCGAAACGAGCTCGGGCACGCCCTGCGTGAGCTGATAAAAGTCGAGCGATGTGCTGATCGAAAACGCCGATGTCCACGCCGAATACTCATAGGCATGCACCTTGAGCATCTGCGCATTGATCTTAACCGAATCGCCCAGCCCATGAATCAGCTGACGATTTGAAGGACGGCAGGAGATAAATACCCCTATCCCCATAGCGCGCAGGCCGCGAATCCTGCCGATGAGGTCTTCGGTATCGTGCTGATCGAGGTTTGGCACATTATCAATCGCGATAAGGGAGTGCGGTTTGTCTTTGAGTTCTTCGGTAACCACCTCGAGCTGCATAAACACCTCGCGCCCAGTGGCGCGATCGGCCTCGATAATCCGCACGGGGCCTCGCGTCGGATCGCATTTAACCTCATGGGTGTACTGCAGCAGCACCGAGGTCTTCCCAAACCCGTCGGGCGCATAAAGAACCACGATGCCGGCCTTTCGGCCCTTGGCGATAAGCTCATTCATCAAGCGTTCGCGTCGCACCATATAGCCTCCGCCCAGCGGCATCAGCTCGAGGTCGTCTATACCGCTCAAATCGTTCACCATGCCCGCTCCTCAACTCGACCGTATGGACACTGTAGCCGCAAGACCATACAAGCCGCGCTATGAATAGAGCGACCTTGTGTTTTAGGTTGTCTTTTGGTACGCAAGCGGCAAGTTTTTGTACAGCGAGGGCCGATTGTTATTAATCCCCCAACTAATCGGTCTTTAAGCAGGTAAATGAGCTTGTCAGCTTGTCCCATCTAAGCGGCAGTGTAACGCAGATGAACAAGGTTCAGCCATGTCATTCAACTCGCCTAGCACCCGCTACCGTCTACGACCTTCTAGTGGCATTTTTGCATAGAATCTGGTATGGAATGAATCAAGCTGTTGGACATCCGGCATTCGTCAAGCTTGCGGCAAGTTTTTGGTCAAGTGGGCAAAAAGGGATAGCAAAAAGGCCCCCGCAAAGCGGAGGCCTTAGGCAAGGCTATGTCGAGCTGCAGGATTCGCGCTACTTGCAGAGCGAAAGGGCGGCCTCGTCGGCAACGACAACGCAGTTGGTGTGCAGCTGCAGGATCGAAGCCGGGCACTCGGGCGTAACCGGACCATAGCACATGTCATGCACGGCCTGAGCCTTGGCCTCGCCGTTGGCGACGACCAGGATCATGCGGGCATACATGATGGTCTGGGTACCCATGGTGTAGGCCTGACGGGGAACATCATCGATGCTGTCGAACAGGCGGCTGTTGGCCTGAATGGTGCTCTCGGTGAGGTCGACGCAGTGCGTACCCTTGGAGAAGTGGTCATCGGGCTCGTTGAAGCCGATGTGGCCGTTGTTGCCAATGCCGAGCAGCTGCAGATCCGGGTAACCGGCAGCGGCGACGATCTTGTCGTACTCAGAGCAGGCAGCGGCGGCGTCGGGGTTGGAACCATCGGGCACATGCGTGTTGTTCAGGTCGATGTTGATGTGATCGAAGAAGTTCTCACGCATGAAATAGTGATAGCTCTGGGGATCGTCGTGCGAAAGGCCGCGATACTCGTCCAGGTTGTAGGTGCTGACCTCGGCAAAGTCGACGTCGCCCTTCTTGTACCAAGCAGCGAGCTGCTTGTAGGCACCGATCGGGGTGGAGCCGGTGGCAAGGCCCAGCACACAGTCGGGCTTGAGGATAACCTGCGCCGAGATAATATTAGCGGCCTTGCGGCTCATATCCTCGTAGTCTTTAGCTTTAATGATCTTCATTACGCGTCCTTTCTCGTACAAGAGAGGCAAGGCTCCCTTACAAGCACTTGCCCGCGGCCCGCGTCGGCCGCAACCAACGTGTGCGGCCACCAGGGCGAGGTCGCGTAATGTATGTGTCTCGTGTCTAGCCGCGTCGAGGCCCCTGCCCGTCCACGGTGACCCGAAGCTGTTTAGCCTCGGACGTTTCCCATCTTGCCACGGAGGGCGTCCTCTTTCAAGGGCGCCCTCCGTAAACGTGTTTGAATTGTAGGCTAATGGCCACGTGCACTTGCTAGCGCTCGCGAGCAACGATGAGCTGATCCATCTCCTCGACATGCACGCCAACGGAGCCCTTGATGCTCGAGAACTCAACGGAGTTGCACACCAAGATGGGAACCGTCACATCGTAGCCCTCGGCAGCAATTGCCTCGCGATCGAACTCAATGAGTACATCGCCCTTATGGACGATGTCGCCCACTTGCGCATGTACGGTAAAGTGCTTGCCCTCGAGCTGAACAGTGTCCAAACCAACGTGGATGAGCACGTCCAGACCATCGACCGTGTTAAGCGCAACGGCGTGTCCCGTGGGAAAAATAGCCTCGACCTTGGCATCAGCCGGTGCAATCACACGCGTTCCGGTGGGCTGAATCGCCACGCCCTGGCCCAAAAGGCCGGTGGCAAACGTCTGGTCGTTTACCTCGGAAAGCGGAATGACATCGCCCGAGATGGGAGCATCCAGCGTAAGGACTCGACCACGCATACCAAAAGACCTTAGGACTTTAGTGAACATGCTCCCCCTCGGACATACCAATCAATCAAAATAACCTTAACAGTTTACCACTTGGCAACGGTTTTTGACCATTAGGGAAGTTCGCGCTTGACAACCTCGACGATGTCGTCGACAACGCGCTGGGTCAGCTCGTGCGTCTCGGCCTCGGCCATCACACGGACCAGCGGCTCGGTACCGCTCGGGCGCACCAGAATGCGGCCGCGGCCGTCAAGCTCCTTCTCGGCAGCAGCGACAGCATCCCAGATGGGCTGGCAATCGTCCAGACCAGCCTTGTTGTCCGAATGCACGTTGACGAGTACCTGCGGGTACTTCTTCATGATGCCGGCAAGATCGGTGAGGGTACGACCGGTGCGCTTGAGCACGGCCAGAAGCTGCAGGGCCGTCACCAAGCCGTCGCCGGTGGTGTTGTGCTCCAGGAAGATGATGTGGCCGGACTGCTCGCCGCCGATGACGGCACCGTCCGCGAGCATGCGCTCCAGAACGTAGCGGTCGCCCACGGCGGTCTGAACCATCTCGAAGCCCTGCTCCTTCATAGCGATGGAGAAGCCCAGGTTGCACATGACGGTCGAGACGATCTCGGAGTTGGCGAGCTTGCCGCGAGCGGCAAGGTCAGAACCGCAGATAGCCAGGATGTAGTCACCGTCGATCTCGTTGCCCTCGCTGTCCACGAACAGCACGCGGTCGGCGTCGCCGTCGTGGGCCAGGCCGATATCGGCATGGGTGCGCAGCACGAGCTCGCGCAGGGGCTCGAGGTGCGTAGAGCCGCACTCGACGTTGATGTCGGTGCCGCAGTAATCGGTGTTGATAGCGTGCACCGTGGCACCTAGGCGCTGCAGCGCGGCGGGCGTGGTCTGGCAGGAAGCGCCATGGCCGCAGTCGACGGCAACGACCAAGCCGTCGAGCCTCAGGCCATCAAGCGTATCGATGGCGTGGTCGACGTATGCCTTGCGAGCGTCCTTCATCTTGATGATGTGGCCCACGCCGGCACCGGTCGGCAGCGTGTCGGCAGCCATGGCTTCCTCGGACATGACCCAGGCGCTGATCTCCTCCTCGACCGCGTCGGGAAGCTTCATGCCCTTGCGGCTAAAGAACTTGATACCGTTGAACTCCGGCGGATTGTGCGAAGCGGAGATGACGATGCCGCCATCGAGCTCGTTCTGAACGGTGAGCA
The DNA here is from genome assembly GCA_900551975.1 of uncultured Collinsella sp. Classification (GTDB taxonomy): domain Bacteria; phylum Actinomycetota; class Coriobacteriia; order Coriobacteriales; family Coriobacteriaceae; genus Collinsella. The sequence goes on from URYA01000044.1 coordinate 7,754, forward strand.
GCGCCACGGCGGGCGTGGGGATAACGCCGCAGCAATGCGGGCGGCCGCCCTCGGCCATAATGCCGGCGGTCAGAGCACTCTCGAGCATGGTGCCCGAAAGGCGCGTGTCACGGCCGATGCAGATGTCCGGACCAAGAAACTTGGTCGCCGCGCGGCCCAGGCGAAACGCGAGGTCGCACGAAAGATCGGCGTTGGCGACGCCACGGACGCCGTCGGTACCGAAGATGTTCTGGGACATAGGATCGCTCCTTCCCTAGCAGGCGATATGCAACCGCCCACCCTAGTCGAAAAAGAAAAGCGGGACCCGCCGAGGAATCGGCAGGCCCCGCTTGTACATTGTATCTCGAAAGGAGATAAAACCTTAGCGCTTGGAGAACTGGGGAGCGCGGCGGGCCTTCTTGAGGCCGTACTTCTTGCGCTCGACCACGCGAGCATCGCGCGTAAGGAAACCGGCCTTCTTGAGGTCAGCACGGTAGTCGCCAGCGTTCAGAAGAGCGCGAGCGATGCCCAGGCGCAGAGCGCCGGACTGACCGGAGATGCCGCCGCCATCGCACAGAGCGATAACGTCGAACTGACCGGCGGTGTCGGTCACCTTGAAGGGAGCAAGGGCGTTCTCAACGAGCTGATGACGGCCGAAATACTGCTCGGCGTCACGCTTGTTGATGGTCACCTTGCCGGTGCCGGGGACGAGACGGACGCGGGCGACGGCGTTCTTACGACGGCCGGTACCCTGGTAGACAACGGTGTTCTCAGCCATCTTTAAGCCTCCAGCTCAATCTTCGTGGGGTTCTGGGCAGCATGCGGATGCTCGGCACCAGCGTAGACCTTAAGCTTGGTCATCTGGGCACGGCCGAGGGTGGTCTTGGGCAGCATACCGCGAACGGCGCGCTCGATGACCTTCTCCGGGTGCTTCTCCATAGCCTGGCGGAAGCTCTCAGCCTTGAGGCCGCCGTTGTAGCCGCTGTGGCGATAATAGGTCTTCGTGTCGGCCTTGTTACCGGTAAGCTGGACCTTATCGGCGTTGATGACGACAACGAAGTCGCCGCAGTCGCTGTTGGGCGTGAACTGGGGCTTGTTCTTACCGCGCAGGATCATTGCGATCTGGGTGGCAAGACGGCCCAGGACAGCACCATCGGCGTCGACGAGAACCCAGTTGCGCTGGACCTCGCCCTGCTTGGCGTAGTGAGTCGATTTCGAAATCACTTAGACTCCTCCATGTACAGTACGTGTTGTTACAGAGATTCACGGGGCTCTGCAAGTAACCCGTCCATATTACCCCGCTCGCCGTACGAGTCAACAGGTATTTTGGCTCTGCCCAGACTTTCTGCACATGTCGTCCATGGGTCATGACGTCGCGACGCTAGCGCTCAACGAACTCTTGGATTTCCGCGAGCAGGCGCTTTGCCTCCTGACGGCCCTGGATATACAGGTCCAATAGCTTTGCCGAATCGTGCTCGACATGGCCGACCTCGACCGGCTTTTGCGGAGCGACGACCAGCGCACGGCCCTCGCGCTCATACTTCCACAGGTGCATGCGCTGGATGTTGTAACGGTCGTGGCGCGTCTCGATAGCCTCGAGTAGGTAAGGGTAGTCGGCATAGCGGGCGCGCGCGGCAGGCATAAACTCGTAGGGCTTTTTCTCGTACGAGCGGTCCTGCGTGACGATGACGACCGCACGGTCGAAGCCCGCCTCCTCCAGCACGTGCTCGATGGGGACCGAATCGGCCACGCCGCCGTCGACGTATTTGTGCCCGTCGATCTCGACCGGCGGCGTCACCAGCGGCAGCGACGTCGAGGCGCGAACAGCGTCGAGGTCAAGTACGGCGCTTTTGACCGGCAGGTACGTGGCGGTTCCAAACAGCATGTCCGTCGCGACGGCGTACATCTCGATGGGGCTCGCGTCGAACGTCTCGTTGTCAAAGGGATCCAGGTGGTCCTGGACATCGTTGAAGATAAAGTCGTAACCCACAATGGAGCCCGTAGACGCAAACGATGCGGCGCCCATGAAGCGGCTGTCGTTGCAGAAAGCCAGGTTGATGCGGTTGGCACGGCCGATCTGGTGCGACTTGTAGTTCACACCGTTGAGGGCGCCGGCCGATACACCGTAGACAGCCGGAATCTCGACGCCGGCCTCCATGAGAACGTCGAGCACGCCCGCGGTAAACTGCCCACGAAAACTGCCACCCTCCAAGACGAGCGCGACCTTGCCGGCGTTCTTTGCCTTATCTTCTGCAGTCATATTGACCTCCTGCGATTGCGTTTTGGCTTTCTTCTACCCAGTTTTGGGATGGCGAGCGCGCAGGTTTTGGAGCAGAGTTCGATTCTCCGCGGGTGGGAGGGTCCGTTGATGCGGGGCAAGGCCAGCAGAAATTCGATTAACATCGCATCCGTTTTGGGCTGAGGCTTTGCGCGGAGAATCCGCGTATTTGCTTCGCAAATCCGCACCGGCTTCGGTCAGCTGCCGCCGCCCTCGCCCGCGGGCTAAAAACGCTTACGCGTTTTCTTTACGCCCGCGCCCTGCACAGAGTTCGATTCTCCGCGGTACGGACTGGAAATAAAAAGGCAAGTAGATACGAATTTCTACCTGCCTGTTACTTATGGTGGAGGCGCGGAGAATCGAACTCCGGTCCACGAAAGCCCCCTGATTGGCATC
>URYA01000045.1 GCA_900551975.1 uncultured Collinsella sp.
CGGCTGCTTTTGGCACCGCTGCCCCAAGTGCAACCCCAGCCAGCCCAAGCGCAACGTTGAGTTTTGGGAGGCAAAGTTTCGTCGCAACGTCGAGCGCGACCGCGCTGCCGTGGCAGCGCTCACTCAAATGGGCTGGACGCCCATAACCATCTGGGAATGCGAGCTCAAGAAAGACCGCATCGATGCCACGATGGAAAAGGTCATCGAGCAGGTGCGGGCTGCAGAGCCGCAGCGCTAACAGCGAGCATTCACACACTCCGCACGTCCGCGCCACATCCACGTCACAAACCTTAGAAAGCCCTTAAGCCCAAAACCTTTCAAGAGTGCTACTCGATACCTCTGACCTGCAGTTTCATCGTAACACCAAACCAGGTTAAGCCTTTCTTTAGAGCTTCTTTGCAGCAGCCGCGGCATAATACTGCCAACGCACGGGACCTAGCAGCATACCCCGAGCGCAATCTATTGGTGGACATCGAGGAGGCCGCATAAGCATGCATTCTTCCAATGACGCAGCACAGCAGCCATCCCTAAAACATGCAAACCTTTTCTCTTTCCCCCCGACACAGAGAAACGGTCTCCTCGACTCCCCCACCACAAAAACCAAGCGCTCAGCCAATCAGAGCCTCAACTTACGAGCATCCTTCGAAAAGCTCCAAGCATCCCTAGACAAGGCGTTCCCCGAACAGGCAAGAGCAATCTAAGCCCATCGCGCTTTATACTGATGCCATGCGAAACATGGATCACATAGAATTGCACCGCGGAGGACGCGAGGAAGCGTTTCCCGAGACCGCCGAAGACTGGCCCTATATTGCCGAACGCGCAGAATTCGCTCGCTATCCGGGCAATTCCGTCCCCTGGCACTGGCATTCCGAAGTTGAGCTTTTCTACATGGAGCAGGGAGCGATTGACTATCGAACGCGCGCGGCTCATGAGCACGTACGCTTTGAGGAAGGGTCCGCCGGCTTTATTAACGGCGGCGTTTTGCACAGCACGTTGCAATCACCCAATTCGGCGCCAGCCATTCAAATGCTGCATATCTTTCAGCCGTCGATGCTCGGCGATCCCGCGGGACGTCTCCAAAAGCGCTATATCAATCCTTTGCTGCAATGTCGAGGCGTCGATGTGCTCAAATGGTCGCCCACCAACCCCGACGATATGCCCTTTATCGATTTACTAAAGAGTTCCCTTAACCACGACCTTCAACGGCCGCAGAACGAGATGGCGCTTCGGAATAGTTTGTCAGAGCTCTGGATTCAGATTAACGCCAAGGCCGAACCGCTCTTTTCTTCCGACGGCGCCTCTTGGATGACCAACCGCGACGTACGGTTCAAGGCAATCCTGGACTTTATCCGCGCAAACTATGCAGCCGCTATAGATGTGCCCCAGATGGCATCTGCAGCCGGCGTAAGCGAAAGAGAGTGTTACCGCATTATCGAAACTTGTGCAGGAACGACCCCGGCGGCATATCTACGCGCATACCGCATAAACCGTGCTTGCGAACTTTTGGCACACACCACGCGAACGGTACAGACAGTCGCGCGCCAATGCGGATTTATAACAGCAAGCCATCTTGGCCAGGTATTTAAAGAACAAATGGGGTGCACTCCTTCGAGCTATCGAGCAGCGAGGCAGAATCTCGATAGCACCAGGCAGAAATCCCGCTAGCTCTTCTTCTGTCACTGCATCAAACTTGCAGGCAAACAACAGAGAGGAGCAATCATATGAAGCACTTTGACCATATCGTATTTGACGTTGATGGGACATTGGCAGATACAGAAGAAAGCGTTCTGTCATCGCTTGTCCAGATTGTCCAAGAAGAAACCGGCGAAACGCTCCCCCGACACGAGCTTGAATTTGCCCTCGGTATACCCGGCAAGAACGCCCTTGAGAAACTTGGGATCTACTCACAGGCAACGCTGAATCGCTGGTGCCAAGTTGCCGCCAGCTTTAAAAGCACCATCAGCGTGTTTCCCGGCTTGCGCGAAGTTATCGCAACACTCTCCGACAACGGCTGCAAACTTGGCATCGTCTCCTCACGTGCGCGCGACGAATACGCAGAAGAAATTGCACCCCTTGGTTTCGATAAGTATTTTGAGCACATCATCCTTGTCGAAGACACAACCGAACATAAACCCGCACCCGCACCCATGCTCGAATATCTCCGACGTACGGGCGCGAATCCTGGCAACGTCGTCTACGTTGGCGACACCGTCTACGACGAACAATGCGCAACTTCGGCAGGGGTCAGTTTTGCCAGAGCGGCATGGGGATCACACCAAGACATCCCAAACGCCACCTACAACCTCGAAACCCCCAACGACCTGTTAACCCTAACAACCAAATAACCCACGCGTCCCACCCTTTCAGCCCCAACGCCACAAGGGCGATTGAGCAGGACGGTTTGGGCGGGTCCCGTACTTAGTTTCCAAAATCATTCCGCAGCGCGAAGGCCCCCATTGTCAACGCTTCGAAGAAGCGAGACAACGGGGGCCTTCATGCGCGAGGACGTTTTGGAAACTAAGTACGGGACCCGCCCAAACCGTCCGGTGGGATCAGAGTACCCTTGCTGTTACTCTGCTTTGCCCACGGAGTTGAGGTTGGTCATGCGGATCTTAACCAGCTCGGTGATCTCACGCATGCCCTCCTTGGCCGGCTTCTTGGGGTCGAAGCAGGCGGGGTTCTCGGCCATGTAGGCCATAAAGCCCTTGGTGTAGGCCTGACGCAGCTCGGTGGCGTAGTTGACCTTGCAGATGCCGTTCTTCACAGCCTCGGCAACCTGCTCATCGGGCACACCAGAGGTGCCGTGCAGAACCAGCGGCACGTCGACGGCGTCGCGGATGGCCTTGACCACGGACTGCTCGATGTGCGGATCGCTCGTGTACACGCCGTGGCTGGTACCAACGCCAATAGCCAGCGAGGTGCAGCCAGTGCGCTCGACGAACTCCTTGGCCTCGGCAGGATCGGTGTAGGGGCTCTCGCCCTCAACCGCGGGACCGTCGTCCTCCTTGCCGCCAACCTTGCCGAGCTCGGCCTCGACGGGCACGCCCATGGCGCGGCCAGCGTCGGCGACGGACTTGGTCAGAGCGATGTTGTCCTCGAAGGACTCGTGCGAGCCGTCGATCATGACAGAGGTGTAGCCAGTGCGGAAAGCCTGCATGCAGCGGTCATAGCCATCGCCGTGATCGAGGTGCAGAGCGACGGGCACGGAAGCACGCTCGGCGGCAGCCTTGACCATACCGTAGAAGTAGTCCAGACCAGCGGTCTTGATGGTGCCCGGGGTGGTCTGCATGATGACGGGGGACTTGGTCTCCTCGGCAGCGGCCAGAACGGCCATAACAAACTCGAGGTTCTCGACGTTGAACGCGCCTACGGCGTAGTGGCCGGCCTGAGCGTCCTTGAGCATCTTTTCGGTGGTAACAAGTGCCATGAGCGTTTGCTCCTCTCCCTCGCCCGCATCTGGACATCGGGCGCACGTGTCCGCAAGGCCTATTACCTTGCGTTTTGCTGCGCCCATTGTATGAAATTCATCGGCTTTGCACGTGCGAGATATTGAGCCCATGCAGGCCAATACCGTCGTTTTTGAAAAGTAAACGGAAGAAATTTGAGCCGAGTGAACATGTTCGATATTGAATTTTGGGCGTTCAGCGTCTTTCTTTTATAGAAAAGATAAGTAATCGAAAGGTATTTTCTTACTCAAAAAGAAAATGAACGAAAATAGAGTCAACACAATTCCTGCAAATTTCAGACGATGATGGAGCAAATATGGCCCACGCAACAACCCGAGCTTTCGCCGACGAGCGTCGTTCCGCCATCATGGAGATGCTCGATCATAATGCCTCGGTGCAGGTAGCAGAAATCGCCCAGACCTTTGGCGTGTCCTCCGTCACCGCCCGCGCCGACCTGGACGCGCTCGCCGAAGCAGGCAAGCTGCGCCGCACTCATGGTGGTGCCGTATCGCTCCACAAACGCCTAACCGTTTCCACGCAGGATCGCCGCATCAATGTCAACGTCGCCGCCAAGCAGGCCATCGCGCAAAGCGCCATCGAGCTCGTCAATGACGGCGACACGCTGCTCGTCGACTCGGGCACCACGGCGCTCGAGTTCGTCCGGCTCCTCGATCAGCGCGACGGTATCACCGTCATCACGGCCGACATTACCATTGCCGATTACATCGACGAGAGCATGCCCTCAGTCGATGTCGTCATGCTGGGTGGGGCGCTGCGCAAAGGCCATCGTTATTTGTACGGACCGCTCACTATGCAGGCGCTCCAAATGGTCCATGCCGATCTGGCCGTCATGTGCCCCGGCGCCTTTGTCCCCAGCTGCGGCTTTACGACCGACTTTCCCCAGATGGCCGAGACCAAAACGGCTATGATCGCCGCGGCCCATCAAAGCGTCGCCCTCATGGACGCCAGCAAGGTTAACGGACGCGGCATGTACCGCTTTGCCGAGCTTGCCGATGTCGACTCCATCGTGATGGACCGTGACCCCGACCATGCCGTCGCCACCTCGATCGCCGAGGCCACTGACAGCTCACGTCCAGCCCTCGTCATCGCCGGCGCTTAAACAAAAACCACCACAAAGGTCTCCTTTGTGGTGGTTGAGCATCAGAAGTGAATGTGTCGCTACTTGGACAGCTCGTCGGCGAGAACCTCGATCTGAGCGCGCGAGGCGTCGTTGAGCGAGCCCAGCACGGTCACCTTGTTCTGCGCCAGGGTGATGTCCTTCATGCCCTCGAGCTCCTTGGTCATAACCTTGGCAGCGGTGGGCGCCCAGGAGCCGGCCTCAACGAGCGCCACCGTACGGTTCTGATAGGCGTGCTCGGCAAGCGTGTGGATAAAGGTGCTCATGAACGGGAAGATCTCGCCCTGATAGGTGATGGAAGCGAGCACCAGACGGTCGTAGCGGAACGCATCCTCAACGGCCTCGGCCATGTCGTCGCGAGCCAGGTCAAAGACGGAGACCTTCTGGCCGCGAGCATCAAGCGCTGCGGCGAGCTCCTCGACGGCAGCCTTCAGATGGCCATACACGCTCGCATAGGCGATCGTGATGCCCTCGTCCTCGGGCTGATAACTCGACCAGGTGTTATAGGTGTCGAGGTAATAGCCCAGGTTCTCGGTCAGTACGGGGCCGTGGAGCGGACAGATGATCTGGATATCCAGATCGGCGGCCTTCTTGAGCACGGTCTGCACGAATTTGCCGAACTTACCGACGATGCCAAAGTAGTAGCGGCGCGCTTCGCAAGCCCAGCCTTCCGGGTCCTCGATGTCGTTGGCGCCGAACTTGCCAAAGCCGTCGGCACTAAAGAGCACCTTGTCGGTGGACTCGTAGGAGAAGATCACCTCGGGCCAGTGCACGTTGGGGGCGCCGACAAACGTTAGGCTGTGGCCACCCAGGTCGAGCACGTCGCCCTCTTTGACGACCATCTTACGCTCGGGGTAGTCGGTGCCAAAGTAGTTGACCATCATGCGGAAGGCGCCCATGCTGGCCACAATCTGTGCCTGGGGGTAGCGCTCCATAAAGGCGGCGATGCCAGCAGAGTGATCGGGCTCCATGTGATGGACGACCAGGTAGTCGGGCGTACGGCCGTCGAGCGCGGCCTCGAGGTTGCCGAGCCATTCGTCGACAAAGCCAGCGTCAACCGAATCGGCGACAGCGATTTTATCGCCCAAGATAACATAGCTGTTGTATGCCATGCCGTTCTCGGACACGTCGTACTGGCCCTCGAACAGGTCAATGTCGTGATCGTCGACACCGATGTAGCGGATATCCTTGGTGATCTCCATCAGGCAAAGCCTCCTAGATAGACAAAAGAACCCGTCTATCATAACACTCGGCAGTATCCCAGCTGTTATCTGCCGGCATCCATACCGATTGTTATTGAAATACGATAAATCGCCGTTTACCTGCGCAAACTATGCGCGCGGTACCGCCGTGCTATGTCGAATAATGAGCTGGCCGGGAATACGAATGGCAACGATTTTGCCCGCCGTACCCGCCTCGGGAACCGCATGCTCGAATACCTCGCGTCCGCGCTGATGTAGATCAAATCGCACGGTCGTGAGCTCGTTGTGTGCCACAAAATCATCGAGCGAATCATCGACGCCCACCACGCTCACGTCCTCGGGCACGCGCAGGCCGCTATCGCGCAGCGCTGCAATCGCGCCATTTGCCATCTGGTCGTTTGCCACGTAAATCGCCGTCATGGTGCGGTCGTGCTCGGCCAGATATCTGCCGGCCTCGTAACCGCTGTTGGCAGACCAGTCGCCCTCGAGCGGCGTCTGCGGCTTAATGTGCCTACGCTCGAGCGCATCCTGCCAACCGGCGCGACGAAATTGCTCGTCGACCGAGAACGACGGGCCGCCAATATAGCGAATCTGCTCGTGCCCCAGCTCAAACAGGTGATCCATGAGCAACAGCGAGCAGCCGTAATGGTCGGAATCGACCGTGGTCACGCGCGGATGTGCGTACATGGTAACGATGACCGTGCCAATGCCCGGCAGTGGATCAAACGTCTCAAAATCGGGAGCCATGCGACTCATGCCGATAATGATGCCGTCCACGGGCAGCGCGGCCATACGACGCGTGGCCTCGGCAAGCGAAAACTCCTCGGTCTTGGACATCTCGACCAGCGTGATGGCGCAATTATGCTCGCGAGCAGCGCTGGCGATGCCGTCGATCATTGAGAGGTTGCCAAACTTGGTGACATCGTTAATGCATAGGCCGACCGAATGGTAACGGCCGTCGCGCAGCGAGCGACCGGCATAACTCGGACGAAAGCCGAGCTCTTGCATAGCGGCCTGCACGCGCTGGCGCGTCTGCTCGTTAACGTTGGGCAAACCGTTGGCGACGCGCGAAACCGTCTGCTGCGAAACGCCGGCAGCGCGGGCGACGTCGGCCATGGAGACCGGACGCGAACTGGTATCGTTGGACGGGCGCCTTGCCACAGGATCACCTTCACCCTTGCGAGATCTGAATAGCGTGAATGCCGGCCCGGGCAGAAATACACCCCGCGCCGAGACCCGCTATCGTCGGACGCATGTTAACGTACTCTACTTTTTCGACCTGCATCTCTTCTGCTTTATAAGTCCATACGGCAGTACCGTTCACGGCTGAATTTCTACCGATTACCAGATTCTCAAAAAGTGACAAGCGATGTGTTATGAGTACGTTAACATAGCCCGTAACGTGCGGTATTGTGAACACTTGGTTCATGCCGCTTCAAGTTGTTAACGTACTCATAACGACGCAAAACCCACCCGTGCGCGCCAAGGAAAGGACTCCCATGACCACCCCCGACGAAAAGACATTCGCCACGCTCACCAAGCTGTTCGAGGAGGAGTTTGGCCCCATCGGCGACCGCCAGGTACTCTACGTGCACGCGCCCGGCCGTTCCGAGATCAGCGGCAACCACACCGACCACGAGGGTGGCCACGTTATCGCCGGCTCGCTCGATGTCGCCGTCGACGGCATCGCCGTGGCAACCGACTCCAACAAGATTCGCGTCGCCGACGAGGGCTATCCTACGTTTGAGATCACGCTCGACACGCTGGATATTCAAGAGTCCGAGAAGGGCACGTCCGCGAGCCTTGTCCGCGGCATGGCCTACGAAATCGCTACTCTGGGCGTTGAGCCCCAGGGCTTCGACTTCGCCTTCACCTGCTCCGTCCCCTCGGGCGGCGGCCTTTCCAGCTCTGCTGCCGTCGAGGCCGCATACGGCCGCGCCATGGAGACGCTCTGGGGCGCGCCCGCCATTGAGCCCGTCGCGCTCGCCCAGATGAGCCAGCGCACCGAGAACAACTATTACGGCAAGCCCTGCGGTCTTATGGATCAGGCGGCTGTGTGCCTGGGCGGCCTTGCCTACATGGACTTTGAGGACCAGGCTCAGCCCAAGACCCAGAAGCTCGAGCTCAACTTTGAGGATCACGGCTATGCGCTCGTGCTCGTTAAGGTCGGTGCCGACCACGTGGCCGCCACCGACGACTACGCCGCCGTTCCGCGCGAGATGCAGGACGTCGCCGCCGAGTTTGGCAAGACACGCCTGTGCGAGGTAAACGTGGCGGATTTTGACGCCAAGCTCCCCGAGCTGCGCGCCAAGCTGGGCGACCGCGCCTGCCTGCGCGCCGTTCACTACTGGTACGAGAACGGCCTGGTCGATAAGCGCTGGGCAGCCCTGAACGCCGGCGACATCGATCAGTTCCTGGTCCTGACGCGCGAGTCCGGCGCCAGCTCTGCCATGTACCTGCAGAATGTCGTTGCCAAACTGGGCTCCGAGCAGCCCTCGATGTATGCCCTGGCACTGGCCGAGCATGTGCTCGACGGCCGCGGCGCCGTCCGCATCCACGGCGGCGGCTTTGGTGGCACCATCCAGGCCTTCGTGCCGCTCGACCTGGTCGACACCTTCATTGCCAAGATGAACGGCTGGCTGGGCGAGGGCTCTGCCCGTCATTACGCTATCTCTGACAAGGGGGCTTACGCGGCATGGCTGTAATGACTGACGTGCGCGAGGCTGCGCAGAACCTGATCGAGTACGCTATTCACCGATCGATGATCGGCCAGGACGATCGCATCTGGGCCTACAACACCATTTTGGAGTGCGTCGGCGCCACAGGCCCCACACTCGACATGACCTGGGCGCTGCAAACCGAGAAGCTCTCGCTCTTGCACCCCGATACCCTCCCCGACTTTGACCTGGAAGGCACGCTCACCGCGCTTGCCGAGGCCGCCGTTGCCAACGGCGCTGCCGAGGACACGGCGTCGGGCCGCGACCGCATCGCTATGCGCATCATGGGCGTGCTCATGCCGAGGCCTTCGGTTGTAAACGAGGAGTTCAATGGGCGCATGGGCGTCAACGAGCCCCGCGCCGCGACCGACTGGTTCTACGGCCTGTGCTGTGACGCCGGTTACGTGCGTCGCGCCGCCATCGCGCGCAACATCAAATGGAGCACTTCCACCAACTGGGGTGACCTGGAGATCACCATCAACCTGTCAAAGCCCGAAAAGGACCCGCGCGATATTGCCGCGGCCGGTGCCGCCAAAAACACGAGCGAGAAGTATCCCGCCTGTCAGCTGTGCATCGAGAACGAAGGCTACCCTGGACGCTCCGCCGCAGCCGACGGCGGTGCCCATCCCGCCCGTCAGAACCTGCGCATTATCCCCATCCAGCTCGACGGCGAGCGGTGGGGCTTCCAGTACAGCCCGTACGCGTACTTTAACGAGCACTGCATTGCTATGAGCTCCGAACATCGCCCGATGCACGTCGACCGTAAGGGACTGACCTGCCTGCTCGATTTTGTGGACCTGTTCCCGCACTACTTTATTGGCTCCAACGCCGACCTGCCCATCGTGGGCGGCTCGATTCTTTCGCACGACCACTTCCAGGGCGGCGCGCACGAGTTCCCCATGATGCATGCCGCCGAGGTCTCGCAGTTTAGCGTGCCGGGCTTTGACCAGGTCAGCGGTACCGTGCTGCAGTGGCCGCTCTCGGTGCTGCGCCTGCGCTCGCATGACCGCGCTCAGCTGCTCGACGCTGCCGAGAAGATTATCCTCGCCTGGCGCGAGTGGACCGATGAATCGGTTGGCGTCATCGCGCACACAGCCGACGGCGTGGCGCACAACACCGTTACGCCCGTCATCCGCCGCGTCGACTCCCGCGGCAATGCCGGCGGCGAGATCTACGAGGCCTACCTGGCGCTTCGCTGCAACATCACGACCGACGAGCATCCGCTGGGCGTATTCCACCCGCATGCTGAGTACCACCACATCAAGAAGGAGAACATCGGCCTCATCGAGGTCATGGGCCTTGCAGTGCTTCCCGCCCGGCTGAAAGCCGAGCTGAACGGCGTGGCCCGGGCACTGGCCCGTGGCGAGGACCTGCGGGCCGATGAGACGCTGGCAAAGCACGCGGACTGGACCGAGGAGCTGAAAGCCCGCTATACGTTTACCGAGGAAAACGCGGAGGAGATCCTGCGGCGGGAAGTCGGCGTGGTGTTCGCCACGGTTTTGGAGCACGCCGGCGTTTACAAGTGTACACCAGAGGGCAGGGAAGCCTTCTTAAGATTTGTTCAGAGCGTGTAAGCTGGATATAGACGTGAAAAAATAAGGAGGACGTGTATATGAAAACCATTCTGGTGGCCGGCGGAGCCGGCTATATCGGCA
>URYA01000046.1 GCA_900551975.1 uncultured Collinsella sp.
GGGGAGCCATGAAATCATCGAGCGGAATATTCTCGATCAGCTGACGATTGAGCACCAAGTTGTTGCACAGTGCCTCGTTAACGGTTTTAAAGAAGGTCGCCGCCGCGCCAAGGGCGCGCTCGTTGGTGTCACCGTCCATGGAGGCAAGCGTTTTCTCGACCGAGTCGACAATCATCTCCACCACATCGACGGCAATGGCATCGAGCAGGCCGTCAACCGTACCAAAGTGAACGTAAAAGGTCTTGCGGTCAACATTGGCCTCGCGCGCGATGGCACTCACCGTAATGTCTGCCAGCGGCTTTTCCATGAGCAGGCGCTCGAAAGCCGAAAGGATGGCATTCCGGCTGCGAACGATGCGGCGGTCAAGACGCGGTTTGCTGGTTGCCATGGGCGTGTCCCTTCGATATGCGAGCATTCATCAACAGATGAGAGATAATCTACGTAAGAGGATTATCCCCCATACAGCACAAATATGCCCCGCATCATGAAGAACGCACGACTGCCCTACTGCGACTTAGGGTGCTTCTTCTTATTGAGTGCCGACGGAGATACGCGAATACCATCGCCTGTCTGGCGCACATAGGCTTTATGAGCCGGGTTAGCGGTCCCAGAAGCCTTCTGAGCGTGCTTCTTGGGATCAACGGTAACGGCATTCGTGGGGTGCGGCTTCGCGGCCACAGAGGGCATCTGAGGCGTGCGGCCGAGCTTGCGCATCACGCGATCCCAGCGCGCATGGATGCTCTCGTTGTGGGCGCTCTTAAGTCCCAGCAGGGGCGCAGCCAAAATGGTCGGCGCAATAAACGTAATGAGGCGCCACAGCAGATAGCCGGCGGTCGAAGCCGACCCAAAGAAATGACCCAAGAACAATGCAAAGCCGCCCTCAGCGCCACCAGTTCCACCGGGCAAGGGAACCGCAGAGCTCAGCAGCTGGACAAAGGCGCTCGCAGCCATGACCGAGAAAAAGTCGACCTCGTGGTGGCCAAAGGCAAGCATCAGGAAATACGGAACCAGATAGAAAAACGCGAGCTGCAGCATGGTGATAAACACGGTGAGCAGCATGGAAGAAAAATGTCCGGCAGAAAGCTTGAACTTCTCGGAGAAGGAGTAGATCTCGCCATCGACAAACGTGCGCCATCCCTCGATCTTAGTGGCCGAAACACCAATGCGCTCGAGCCAATTGATGATGCAGTGGGCGACGCGCGTGACGGTCTTAGGCATGAGTGCGACGGCGAAGATGCCCAGCAAGATGCAGCAGTGCCCACCAAAGCTAAAGACGCACAGCAGCGTCATGTCGCCATAGCGCTCGGCAAAAAACGGCATGCGAGCAAGCAGTAGGATAGCGCCCCAGGCAACGAGGCCAAACTGATACACGATAAAGCGCGTGAATTGCGTGGCTCCGGCTTCGCCGACATTTTGGCCCGCTTTGGTCAGGCGGTAGATCTGGGCAGGAGTCGAGCCCATCATCATGGGCGTCAGGTTGCCAAAGAAGATGCCACTCGCCTCGACCGAGATCAGGTCGCGAATGCCGACGGGCGAATATGGGTCGAGCCAGACGGCGATCGCATAGGCCACAATGCCAAAGAACAGATACATGAACATGCAGAGGCACGCGACAACGAGCCATGGCGCCCGGACGCTCGACATAGCGGCCCAGAACTGCCCCATCTGTCCGGTTACCACCAGATAGACGATATAACCCACCAGCACGACGCCGATAAAGATGGCGCCGCGGCGTGCGCTCTTATTGTCATCTCCGCCCGAGGCCTCAACCTCGACCTGGGGCTTAGACGTATGCTGAGAGGACTCCGTCATGAGACTCCTTCTAACAGTCAAAATATCTTGGATATTGTACCCGCAAGGACCATAGGCAGAACGCAAAGCTCTGGTTCAAACGGGAATTGCAGACGGTTGTTTGAAAATAAAAAACCCGGCCTTCCATGGGAAGTCCGGGTATCAGATGCGTGGTAGCCCGTACCAGATTCGAACTGGTGATCTCCGCCTTGAGAGGGCGGCGTCCTAAACCGCTAGACGAACGGGCCATATGTAGCAAATGCAATGGCTGGGATGGAGGGAGTCGAACCCCCATTGACGGAACCAGAATCCGCTGTCCTGCCATTAGACGACATCCCAATGACTGCATCGCTGCGCTCGGCTGTGCCTTTGCGCAAGAAAGAAATATACGGGAAGTCCCGCCGTGACGCAAGCCCTAATTTTGACTTTTTTGAAATTCAGTCAAATACGGCCAGCACGTGAAGGACCTGTGAAGCACCAGCGACACGTACGGCGCCAAAGCCCGTAAAACATCCCACATCTACCGCTGGTAGATTACAACAATGCAGCACTCACGGCTGATGGCACAATCGAACCGTCATCATTGCACGGATATCGAGGCACCATGGACGAAGAGCTTGATTACCTATGGGAGACCCTGGGCCTCGAGATCACTGCCGACCTTTGGCCCGAACGGGACAAAATTCACCCCACGTTACGCCCCGCCATTACTGTGGTGCAGGCAAAATACCGCCGTGCATCCTTTTTGATCATGCGGATGTCATGGCACGCGGGACTCCCCGACCTTAAGCGAATCCAGGCAAGCCTCGTCGAGCTGTCCGGCATGCCGACCGTCATATCCGAGGCGCACCTGGAGCAGCGCCAGCGCGAGCGACTGCAACAGCAGCGGATTCCCTTTATCTGCCCCGGCGTTCAGGCATATCTGCCCTTTATGGACGAGGAGTACTGGAGCGGCAAGCCCAACAAGCACGTAAAGGTCTACGATCCGCACGAATGGGCACAGCTCGAGGATTGAGCCGAGCGAGCCCGCCGATGGAAAACACGTCCCGCCCTGAGCACTCAAAACGGGTCGCACTTTCCGCAGTTGCTACAGCAACGCCTCGGCCCAAGCCGCTTCCCTAAAGCCAGGAATCGCAAAGTCGTCGCCCACCAGCAGCGGACGCTTGACCAGCATGCCGTCGGTCGCCAGCAGCTCGTAGCACTCCCGATCCGTCATGCCCGCATCCAGACGTGCCTTCAGGCCCAGCTCTCGATATTTCATGCCCGACGAATTAAAGAAGCGCCGCACCGGCAGCCCCGAACGAGCAATCCAGGTCGCAAGCTCATCAGCCGTGGGATTGTCCAAAACGATATCGCGGTCGATATACTCTACCCCATGTTCGTCCAGCCATGCTTTGGCCTTCTTACAGGTCGAGCACTTGGGATATTCAACAAACAATACCGCCATGGGATTTCCTTTCTTAGAGAAAACAGGTGTCTGGAAAACTGCACATCGACGACCACTCGCGATTGCAGCCGTTATTGTAGTCAATGTCGAAGCATAGGCAGTCGCGATGTCTCGTCTTAAGGCTAGTGCCTCGCATGGGCGCCGATCGGCCGAGTCGCATGGCGCACCAACGCCGCTGCCAGCAATACCAACAGCATGGCGGTGACATAGCCCGCAGCATCGAATCCTAAATCGATAACGTCGAAATGCCTGCCGGGAACAAAGATCTTATGTACCTGATCGCCAACGGAGCAGGCGGCGCAAAAGAGCAATACGGGCACGCAACGGGAGCACACGCTCCACGGACGCCTGGAAAAGCAAACCACGACCACCGAGGCGAACAATCCGACGAAGAAAAACTCTACGGTATGGGCAACGCGACGGACGTTCGCGCCCACCCACATGCGAATGGAAGCAAGTCGGCCAGACCGGACATTCGAGGCAGCCGAATCGGTGCCCCCGGTCATTCCGTTCTCCGTCTGGGCTTCACCCGTGGCATCGGCGGCCTGAACGCCCGTAGCCTGACCCTCCACCACACGCGCGGTGGACTCGCTCAGCAACGACGTCTCCACCGCATTTTGCTCCGTCAGCACCCAGATACCCGCCAGCGTTGCAGCGAACAGAATGATCGCGGTCCATCCGATTATTTGTTTTATGCGCGCCAAGGGCCAACCTCCTTTTTTGAATATCAGCGAGTGTAGCCCAAAATGACATCGTCACCGTATCAAAATTTGAATCGCAACAGGAAGCGACAAAGCGACGCAAACCCCTACCCCGCCTCGCGCATCCAGCGATCGAACGTCCCCACGCACACGCCCAGGCACTTTGCTGCCTGGCTGCGGGTAATATCGCCCGCCTCATAGCTATCGCGCACCAGCTCAAACTGAGGAGGGCACGGCTTGCGAGGTCGACCGAAACGGACCCCTCGCGCCCGCGCCGCTGCAATTCCCTCCGCCTGGCGCCGATGGATATTCTCGCGCTCCACCTGCGCCACGTAGCTCAGCAGTTGCAGCACAATATCGGCAATCAGGGTGTTAGTCACATCCGGCGCGCCGCTGGCACTGGCGCGCGTGTCAAGCAATGGCATGTCCAACACCACAATGGCAACCCCGAGCTCCTTGGTAATGCGTCGCCATTCCTCAAGAATCTCGGAGTAATTACGACCAAGTCGGTCGATAGAAAGCACCACCAGCACGTCCCCGTCTCCCAGGACGTGCAGCAGCTCGCGGTAACGCGGTCGATCGAAGTCCTTGCCGCTCGCATGGTCGGCATAAATATTCGCCGAGCCCACGCCATAGGCGCCCAGCGCATCCAGCTGCCGATTAAGATTCTGATCGCGCGAACTCACCCGCGCATAACCGTACACCGTCGCCATCTCATCCCCGCTTTCTTGTAAACCTGCCAAAAAGGGACAGGTTTATTTTGGTAGGTTCTACCTCTCAAATAGCAGGTAAGCGGGCGGCCGAGCAGACGGCAAGATAGCCACGATTCAAATGCGGAGGGCGGTCCCGAAAGGCCGCCCTCCGCTCCCCCCCACCATGAGTCGGGATTTGGCTAATGGATAAGCTTAAAGTCCAAGTGCCCACGCGTGGTATTGACGCGCGAGACCTCGATGATCACGCGCTGCCCCAGCTCGTAACGAGTCCCCGTGTCGGCGCCCGTCAGCGTAAGCGCATCCTCGTCGAACTCGAACCACTCGTTGCCCAGGCCCTTAATTGAAACCAGGCCCTCGACCTGTGTTAGGTCCAAGCGCACAAAGAGGCCCATGCTGCTAACCCACGAGACGGTTCCGGCATAGCGCTCGCCCAGACGGTCCTCATAGTACTGGGCAATCTTGATCTTTTGCGTCGCATGGCTGGCGGCATCTGCCGCGCGCTCGGCATCGCTACATGCGCGGCAGATCTGCGGCAGAATGCGCGGCAGCGACTCGCGCCCCTTGCCGATCAGCCGCGGCGTACGGACCAAGGCGTCCTTGCCGCCGAGCTGCTCATAGGCCAACTGCAGCTTGAGTACGCGGTGCACCACCAGATCGGGGTAGCGACGGATGGGACTCGTAAAGTGACAGTAGCACGGCGCGGCGAGCGCAAAGTGGCCCTCGTTGCGCGGCTTGTACAGCGCGCGCTGCATGCTGCGCAGAAGCAGCGTGTTGACGAGCGGTGCGTTGGCCGTACCGGCGGCAGCATCGACTGCAGCCTGCAGCTCATCGGGACTCCCCAGGGCAATACCGGCAGCACGGCGATCGTCGATGATGCCCAGCTGAGCCAGCGCAACGGCGGCACCGTGCAGGCTATCGGGGCTCGGATCCTCATGCACGCGATAGCAGGCCTCGATATCGCGGTCCGCCAGCCACTCTGCAACGCACTCGTTGGCGAGCAGCATGGCTTCCTCGATAAGCGACGTGGCACACGAACGCTCACGCGCCACAATCTGCACGGGCACTCCGTCCTCATCCAATAGAGCGCGAATCTCGGCCGTGTCAAAATCGACTGAGCCGCGGGCGCGACGAATACGACGGCGAAGTTCGGCGAGTTCGCTAGCGGCGACAAGGAAATCGCCAAGGTCGATGTTGTAGCCGCGGGCGGCCTCCTCGCACGCAAGACCGCGCTCAAGCGCTTCCTCGCGCAAGGCCTCAGCAGCCTCAACATCCTCAGCCGCGCCCTCCAGCACCGAATACTCAACCGCACCGGCACGCACCAGCAGCGCCTCGGCGCCGTCATAGTCCATACGTACACGCGAGCGAACCACGCTGGGATACGGATCGTAATGCCGCACGCGACCCTGCTCATCGAGCTCGATATCGACGGTAAACGCAAGACGGTCCTCGTCAGGGCGAAGCGAGCACAGGTCACAGGACAGGCGTTCGGGCAGCATAGGAAGCACGCGATCGGCCAGATACACCGATGTCGTGCGATGGCGAGCCTCAAGATCGATATGCCCGTCCCAAGCCACATAGTGTGAAACGTCGGCGATATGCACACCCAGCTTGTAGCCACCCTCGGGCGTGCGCTCCAGCGAAATGGCATCGTCAAAGTCGCGCGCGTCGACCGGGTCGATCGTGATGACAAAGCGGTCGCGCAGATCGCGGCGGAGCGGGTCCTTAAGCGCCGCGGACACATCGAGCGAAAGCCCCTCGGCCTCGTCTAGCGCGGCCTCGGGATAGCTATCGGTATAGCCGTAACGCGCCATCACATATTGAACGCCCAAATCGGGCGCGTCATCTCCGCCAATGCGGCGTTCGATCGTCACAGTGCCCGATTCCAGGCGCGTCGGGTAGGTCAAAATGCGCGCGACAACAGCATCACCCGGGTGGACGCCCAGACGAACCGCCGAGGTGTCCTCGGGCAAAATGAAGAAGTCGGCCTTCAGGCGCGAATCGAGCGGCTCAATCACACCGAGCGGACCGGCGGTCTGGTACGTGCCCACCACGCTTATAGCTGCGCGCTCAACCACGCCCTCGATCACGGCGCGACGCTCGCCATGCGGGCTGTTCTTAATGCTCACGGCAACGGTATCGCCGTCCATGATCTCACGCTTGCCGCGACCCATGACCTTGTAGTCGCCATTCTCGGTTATGACATAGGCACTGTGCTCATGGAGCTGCACGCGCCCGGTCAGGCTCGGACGGCGTTCGCTGCGCACCGGCCCGCGCTTATTGCGAGCTCCACGCTTATGCTTGTTATTGCGCCCCATGGCGCCTCCTAACTATCGATTGCGAACTCCAAAGAGTCTACCCAAATGATTCGCTTTCCTGCCGTCCCCTAGGGATCAAAAAACGGGCCGCCCCATAAGAGACGACCCGTTGGAAGGGATGAATTCCAGGCATGCCTACACGCGCAGGTAGCGGCGCATGGCGATGGCAGAACCAAAAAGACCGATAATCACGCCGACCAGAATCAGCGCAGCATAGGTCACCAGGTAGTACTGCATCGGCAGGGCAAACGACATCCATCCGATGCTCTCCTGCAAACGCGGAATCATCAGATTACGCAGCAGCTCCAGAACGCCGATGGAAAGCAGCGAGCCCAAAATGGCCTGCAGTACACCCTCGGTGATAAACGGGCCGCGAATGAAGCCGTTGCTGGCGCCGACCAGACGCATAATCGCAATCTCACGACGACGCGCCGTGATGGACAGGCGAATCGTGTTGTTGATGAAGATGAAAGCGATAAAGGTCAGAAGGCCAACGAGCACCACGGCGGCGATGCGGATGTAGTTGGTCACCTGGAACAGGCGGCTCACTCCCTCCTGGCCGTACAGCACGCTCGCGTTGACGTCGCCGTCATCCGCGATCTTCTGGAAATCGGCATCCTTCTTGAGCTTCTCTGCCGTGCTCTCGACCTTGGACGGATCGTCCATCTCAATTGCAAACGAAGCCGGCAGCGGGTTCTGGCCATCGAGCGCGCTCATGGTGGCGTCGGCGTTGCCCGACATCTTGCTCGTATACTCGGCCAGCGCGTCGTCCTTGTCCTTATAGGTCACGGATTTGACGTTATTCCACGTCTTAAGCTCGGCCTCAAAAGCCTGAACATCGGCCTGATCGGCGTCATCGCTAATGAACGCGTTGATGACAACCTGATCCTCGACGGTGCCGATCACGGAGTTCAGCATCGCGGAGCCCATGATGAACAGGCCGATGATAAACAGCGAAAGGAAGATCGTGATGACGGCGCCGAGCGAGGTAGTCCAGTTACGGAAGAAGTGGCTGATTGCCTCTTTGAAGGAGTAGCCCACGTTAGTTGGTGCCATAGTTGCCGTAACCTCCCCTCTCCTGGTCGCGGATAACGTGGCCGCCCTCGAGGGCGATCACGCGACGGTGCATGCTATCGACCATCTCGCGGTCGTGCGTGGCGACGATCACGGTGGTGCCGGTGCGGTTAATACGCTCGAGCAGCTTCATGATGCCCAGCGAGATCGCCGGGTCGAGGTTACCCGTGGGCTCGTCGCAAATCAGCAGCGGCGGACGGTTGACCATAGCGCGGGCGACGGCAACGCGCTGCTGCTCGCCACCGGAAAGCTGGTCGGGCAGCGAGTCCATCTGATCGGCCAGACCGACCAGACGCAGCACCTCGGGCACCTGGCTGCGAATGACGCCCTTGGGCTTGCCGATGCACTGCAGGGCAAACGCCACGTTTTCGTAGGCGGTCTTTTGCGGCAGAAGCTTAAAGTCCTGGAACACGGCGCCAATCTGGCGGCGCAGGAACGGAACCTTGCGGTTCTTGATCTTCATGAGGTCCTGACCGGCAACCAGGATGCGGCCACTCGTCGGCTTGACGTCGCGGTTGAGCGTCGACAGCAGCGTGGTCTTACCCGAACCGGAGTGACCGACCAGGAAGACGAACTCGCCCGGATAGATCTCGATGTTGATGTCGTCGAGTGCAGGCTTGTTGGGCTGTGCCGGATAGATCTTGGTGACATGCTCCATAAGGATAACGGGCTCGACACCGGCCTGCTTGGCCATCTTCTTGCGGCTGGCCTGCGGATCGATGGGCGCAAACACCGACGTAAAATCGGGGTTGTTGAGCGCGTTATCGAGGCTTGCGACCTCGGCCGCCTGATCGCTCTCGACCACCGGGGCAGCAGGCTGCGTGGGGTCGGGAATAGCGGCAAAGAGACCGGACTGCGCAGGCTGAGGAGCCGGCGTCGCAGGGGCCATGGGGTCGGGAATGCCGGCCATGGTAGGCTGCGGCGTGGCGGCACCAGCCTGAGGCTGCTCCACGCGAGCGGTCACGGCCTGAACGGGCTCAAAACCCGCCATGCCGGAAAGCGCGACATCGCTGGTTGGATTGTAGGCAAAGGGATCGGATGCCGGCTGTGCCTGATCTGCCGGCTGAGCGGGGGCCTGAGCAACAGGCTGGCCCTCTGAATCCGGAGTGGCGAAACGACTGCCCTGGACGCCTGCCTGCGTCTTGGGGGCATCATCGCCCGCACCGGAGGTACGGAAGTGGTTACCCACTGGTGCTCCTTATCGTCGTGCGTTTAAACTACATGAGCGCTTAGTATTTTAGCAGCATTAGCTTTGCTGCACATAAGAAGCATGGCCGTGTTTGGGTCCCTCCGGCCGGACACAGGGTTACTTTCCAAATCGTCCTCGGACATGTCGGAGCCCCCGCTGCGCACTACGTGCGGCGGGGGCTCCTCCGTCCTGCGGAAAGATTTGGAAAGTAACCCTGTGTCCGGCCTGCGATAACTAAGGGGTCGCTGCGTTTTACTTGGGTGCAGCAGCGCCGTGCTTGGGGGCTGAATTGCACTTTGCTGGTCTGGGCCCGTTTCCCGGAGAAAGCCCTTGCTTGGTGCGGGCCTAATTTGTTTGTTGCCGACAAAAACAGGGGCGTCCTCTTTGAGGACGCCCCTGTTTTGGATTGCATACGGTTGCTGAGGCGATACTTTGCCTCGTCTTGTCCTAGGCCAAGAACTCCTTGGTGGTCGCCACGATGTTGGCCGCGTCCAGGCCGTACTTGTGCAGGAGCTCGGCACCCGGGCCAGACTCACCGAAGGTGTCGTTAACGCCGATCTTCTTGAGCGACGTCGGGCACTGCTCGCACAGGACGTCGGCAACGGCGCTGCCCAGGCCACCGATCACGGAGTGCTCCTCGACGGTCACGACGTGGCCGGTCTTGGTGGCGCTCTTGACGATCAGGTCGGCGTCGATGGGCTTGATGGTGTGCATGTTGATGACCTCGGCATCGATGCCCTCGGCAGCAAGCTGCTCAGCGGCCTCGAGCGCCTCGCCGACCATCAGGCCGCAGGCGATGATGGTGACATCGGTGCCCTCGCGCATGACGATGCCCTTGCCCACCTCGAACTTGTAGGTCTCGGG
>URYA01000047.1 GCA_900551975.1 uncultured Collinsella sp.
GTTGCCGGCGCCGGCGAGGATCCGGCCGCTACGGTGGCTATGCCGGTCGTGCCGCAGGAGTAGGCTCACCCGCTTATCACCATCATGTACCTGCGCCTTTACCGTACGCAGATGAGCAAGACGGCAAGCGCTGTGCTGCGGGTATAATGGACAGCATTCAAACGGTGGGCGCCGAGGTGCCCGCAGGAGAGGAATGAACATGGGTAAGACTTTCAACTTTATCTCGGGTGCGCTCTTCGGCGCCGCCGCCGGCGCCATCATCGGCATTGCCCTGGCTCCGCGCTCGGGCGCCGAGACCCGCGCCATGGCTGCCGATATCGCCAACGACGCCTGGGATAACATGCGCGACACCTACGAGCACGGTGCCGAGGAGGCCCGCGCTGCGGTCAACGATTTTGGCCCGATGGTCGACGCCAAGACCGATGACCTGCGTGCCAAGGTTGACCTTGCCCGCGAGCGCATGGACCAGCTGCGCGAGCAGCTCAACGACGCCATCTCGGGCGGTAACGTGACGCCCGCCGATGTCGTGGTCGAGAACGCCGTCGAGGCCGACGCCGAGGCCGCGGAGCCCTCGACCGAGGCATAATGCGCGCCGGGGATTTTGTCGGCGCCAAGATCTATCGTAAGCCTACCGAGGATAAGCGCACCAAAAAGGACGGCACGCCGCGCAGCCCTAAAAAGCTCGGAAAGATTCACTTTCCGGTCTTTACCCCGGGCGGTACGCGCGTGGTCGGCTTTATGGTCCGCCAATCCGATATCGCGGGCATGATCGAGCGCCCCGACCGATTTGTGGCGCTCGATGCCATTGGCGTCTACGAGGGCGCCATCGCGGTTGACGACGTCAAGGGCACCTACGATACCGCTGCGGCCAAGCGTCTCGACATCAATCTGGACGATTGCATTATCTGGGTTGGCATGGACGTGCGCACGGAGTCGGGCGATGTCGTGGGCTATTGCTCGGATGTGGAGTTCAAGCCGCGTTCGGGCATCGTGCAGACGTTCTATGTGACCACTGGCACTGCCTCGAGTGTGCTTGTGGGCGACACGCAGATGCCGCCCACGATGCTGCGCGGCTATGCGGACGGCGCGATGATCGTTTCGGACGAAGTCAAGTCGCTCGGGTATTCGGGCGGTGCCGCTGCAAAGGCTGCCGAGGCAAGCGTCGTGGTGGGCGATAAGGTCAAGAAGGGCGCCAAGGTGCTCGATGACAAGGGCTCGGTCGCCGTGGACAAGGGCAGTCGCGCGCTGGGCAAGCAGCTCGGCAAGACGCGCGGTATGTTCAAGGCCTTTAAGGACGAATATCAAAAGGCGAGCGGGAGCTCGTCAAAAGCTAGCAAATAGCGACGTACCAATTGATGGGAGGCAAGCCGGAGACCTGTTGCTCCGGCTTGCTGCGTTTATGGGGGAGGGCACATGCGCCAAAACGGATCTAACTTAAACGGGCGCTCGGGTGCGCGTCCGACGGCGCGCCGCGATCTGGGGCAGCTGCCCAGCGGTCAGCGCAAGCGTCACCGTAAGCCCGGCGCGATGTATCTCAACCATAGCCGCGGCTTTAGCGACCGCAGCGCTCGCATCGGCAACGGCCGCACGCCCCGCCGTCCGTCTCGCCTGCCCTATGCGCTCATCGCCGTGGGTTGCGCGCTCGTGCTGTTCATCGCTGCCGTCGTGGGCTACGTCAACCGCAGCGTGGATGTCGTCCTCAACGGCCAGGAGACTGCGGTGCGCGTCGGCTCTACGCTGCAAAATCTCATCGACGACCAGGAGCTGACCGATACCTACGACGCCGGGGACTTGCTGGCCGTTGACGACAGCGTGCTTACTCGCCATGGCGGCGAAAAGCTGTCGGTAAAAGTGGACGGCAAGCGCATAAAACAGGGCAAGTGGAAAAGCCGCGAGCTTACGGGCGGCGAGAAGGTGACGGTCAAAGACGGCCGCGACACGTATGAGAAGCATGAGGTCCAGGCGACGGTTATCGAGCCCAAGCTTAAGGTCGAGGGCACGGGTGCCATCGAGTATGTCAAGACGTGGGGTATCCAGGGTCGCTCTGAGGTGTGGGTCGGCGAGCAATCGGGCAAGACGCAGGACCGCGGCGAGGTCGTGCCCGCCACCGATTGCGTGGTCGAGTGCGCGAGCGTGGCGCCCAAGGGCAACGAAAAGTACGTGGCGCTGACGTTTGATGAGGGCCCGAGCGGAGCGACCAAGCAGATCTTGCAGGTGCTCAAGGAAAAGGGCGTCACCGCGACGTTCTTCCTGTCGGGCGATACGGCCGAGGCCTCGCCCGCCACGGCCAAGGCGATTGTCGATGCCGGCTGCGAGGTCGGCTCCAACAGTTACAGCGACGAATCGCTCAAGGGCAAGGATCGCGATGCGGTGCGCGAACAGGTTTCGAAGGGCACCGAGGCGATCAAGTCCGCGACCGGAACGTCGACGATGCTTTTGCGTGCTCCCTACGCAGCCTTTGACGAGCAAAACTGGATTGATGCGATGGACCTGGTGTCTGCCGTGGTCTCGTGGAATATCGATTCGGGCGACTGGCTGCTCAACGGTGCCGACGAGCAGGTCTCGACGGTGCTCGATTCGGTGACGCCGGGCAACATTGTGTTGCTGACCGATAACGATGAATGCGCCGAGCAGACGCTCGAGGCGCTGCCGCAGATTATCGACGGGCTTATTGCCGACGGCTACAAAATCGTGACATTGAGCGATCTGGTCAAGACGGATACATCGCTGAGCAAAAAGCTCACCTCGCTGACGAAGGCCGCCATGCCCAAAAACGCCGTGTTCCCCCAGCTCGCCGAAGATGACG
The DNA here is from genome assembly GCA_900551975.1 of uncultured Collinsella sp. Lineage (GTDB taxonomy): Bacteria > Actinomycetota > Coriobacteriia > Coriobacteriales > Coriobacteriaceae > Collinsella. The sequence continues at coordinate 2,807 of URYA01000047.1, forward strand.
ACACCACAGACTAGTCATGTAAGAACGTCCCCAATGACTATGTCACGGATGCGTCAGCGTTTGGTATGCCTGCGATGTTTGGAGCATAAATTTGGCGCCACGGCGCGATGCTGATGCTATAGTTACTGCGGATAACAAGGGTCAAGAGAAAGGCTGCAGGTGAAATCCAAACCTCGACCATACAGTCGATGACCCCATGCAGGTGCTTCTTGCGCATGTACGGGGTGTGAGCGCCGAGCGGCGTGCCGCCCGCGCATGCGTATACATATCTAAAAGTCCACGGACGGCGTGCCGGCATGGCCGCAGTTCGAAGGGATAATGATGGGGAGCACCAGTGAATTATCTGAGTGAGATGCTCAAATTGCCGGTCTTGGACGTCGATGGCGAAAAGCTCGGCGTTGTGAACGATTTTGGCATTGCTACCGGCGAAGTTTTTCCGCACGTAACGTCGCTCGCGTTTCGCGGACCCGGCAAGACGCCGTTTATGATCAGCTGGCGCAAATGGGTCGACCGTATCGACGAGACGGGCGTACACCTTAAGTCGCCGGCCACCGAAATCCGTTTTTCGTACCTGCAGCCGACCGAACTCTTGCTTGCCCGTGACGTGCTTAACAAGCAGATTGTCGACACGCAGGGCATGAAGGTCGTGCGCGTCAACGACATCAAGTTTTCCATGTCGGGCGAAAATCAGCTGCGCCTGTTGGGCGCCGAAGTTGGTGCCCGCGGTCTGCTGCGCGCGATCAGCCCCGCCCTCGAGCATGTCGTTGAGAGCTTTATGAAGCACCTGGGCAAACCGCTCGGCGAGGACATCATCGCCTGGTCCTACATGGACCTGCTCGATCGTTCGACTAAAAACATCCAGCTGTCGGTGTCGCACAAGACGCTTGGCGAGCTGCACCCTGCCGACATTGCCGACATTATCGAGCAGCTCGACCCGCGTCTGCGTGCGCAGGTGTTCGCGCAGCTCGACACCGCCCAGGCCGCCGAGGCCATCTCGGAGTTCGACGACGACGAGCTTATGACCGAGATGCTCGAGGGCCTGTCCGATACGGACGCATCGTCGATGCTGGCCATGATGGACCCGGACGACGCCGCCGACCTGATCGATGAGCTCGATTACGAGAAGGCCGAGAAGCTGTTGCGCCTGATGGGCGTTCAGGAGGAGAAGGCGATTCGTAACCTGCTGGGCTATGAGGACAACACTGCCGGTCGCATCATGACCTCGGAGTTTGTCTCCCTGCCCGCCACGGCGACGGTCGGTGACGCCATCGAGGCGATTCGCGAGCTCGACGAGGACTTCGAGAGCGTCTACTATGTCTATACCGAGGACCCGAGCGGCATGCTCACCGGCGTCCTTTCGCTGCGCACGCTCATCGTGGCCGACCGCGATGCCACGCTGGGCCAGCTGGCCTATCGCGACCTGGTGTATGTGTCGCCCGACGATGACCAGGAAGACGTAACGGACGAGATGACCAAGTACGACCTGGTCGCCATCCCCGTTTGCGACGAGAACCGTCACATCTTGGGTATCGTGACCTTTGACGACGCCATGGACGTTATCGCCGAGGAGCACCAGGAGGACCTGCAGATCGCAGGCGTCGGTTCGGGCGATAGCGCGTCCGACGACTCGACGAATGTGCTCAGCTGGTTTGTGCATCGCCAGTACTGGGTTGTCGTGTGGGGTATTGCCTCGTGCATCATGGCAACAGTGCTGGGAACGGCGCTGGGCTCTGCGCATCTGGTGGTGTTCCCCATGTGCGCCATGCCGCTCGTGCTGCTGGCTGCCTCGCGTATGGTGTCGTTCGTCAAGAACTACTTCTTGGAATACGACGGCCATGACGATGAGCCCAAGCCGTATTTGGGATTTTTCTTCCAGAGCACGGGCATGGGCCTAATCCTGTCGCTCGTGACCTACCTGTGCGCCCAGCTGGTGCGCACCGCCGCGTTCCCCGACGCGCCCATGTTTGAGGAGCAGCTCTTTACCGGCTGCTTTAACATTGCGGCCATCGTCTGCCTGATTGGCAACATGAGCGCCGTGATTTACCTGATGGTGCTGTTCTGGCGTGACGAGCACGACCTCAATACGTCGGGTACCGCCATGAACGTCATTGCCGTCATGATCTCATGCGTGGCGTACTGCATCGCCGCGGTGTTGCTCACCTTGTCGGTCATGGGGTAGGTGGTCGCGTGCAAAACACGAAGCAAAAGGCGAGCACCAAGCAAAAGTTGACCATCGCGGCCATCTTTGGCGCCATGGGCCCTGGCCTTCTGGCGGCGCTTTCGGGCAATGACGCCGGCGGCATCGCCACGTATTCCAGCGCCGGTGCCAGCTATGGCTACAAGATGCTGTGGATGCTTCCCGTCATGACCGTGCTGCTTATCGTGACGCAGGAGACTGCGGCGCGTTGTGGCTGCGTCACAGGCAAGGGCCTGGCGTCGCTCATTCGCGAGCGCTTTGGCGTGCGCAGGAGCGTGCTGGCCATGGCGGCGCTGCTGATCGCCAACACGGCCGTGACCATCTCGGAGTTTGCGGGTATTGCGAGCGGCCTTGCCCTCTTTGGCGTGCCGGCGAGCATCTCGGTGCCGTTGGTGGCGCTGCTGGTGTGGATGCTTACCATGTCGGGTAGTTTCCAGCGCATCGAGAAGATTCTGCTGCTGGTGAGCTGCGTGTTTGTGACCTACATCGTCGCTGCATTTATGGCTGGTCCCAGCTGGGGCGAGGTGGCGGTCGACCTGGTTGTGCCCAACATCCAAAACGACCCCAGTTACGTGTCGCTTGTGGTCGCAACGATCGGCACCACCATCGCGCCGTGGATGATCTTCTTGGCGCAGAACAACGTGGTCGATAAGAATGCGGGCGAGGGCGATATCGTGCTGCAGCGCATCGACACCGTGAGCGGCTCGATTGCCGCCGATGTCATCGCCGGCTTTATTATCATCACGACCGGTACGGTGTTGTTCCCCGCGGGTATTCAGATCAGCGATGCTGCCGATGCCGCCCGCGCATTGGAGCCTATCGCGGGCCAGTGGTCCACGGTGCTGTTTGCCTCGGGCCTGGTCGCGGCGAGCTTCTTGGCCGCCTGTGTGCTGCCAGGCGTTACGTCGAGCGCCATCTGCGAGGCATTTGGCTTGGAGCGCGGTGCCGATCGCAGCTGGGACGAGGCCCCGGTCTATCGCGGCATCATTACGGCCATCATCGGCATCTCTGCCGTGCTGGTGCTCATGCCCGGTGTTGACCTGTTCCAGATTATGATGACCTCGCAGGTCATTAACGGCGTGCTGTTGCCCGTGGTTTTGGTGTTCCAGGTGGTTATTGCCGCCGATCGACACATTATGGGCGCCAACCGCAACGGCCGCGTGTGGAATGTGCTCACCTGGGCGACTATCGGTGTGATTACGGTGCTGACGGTCGTCATGTTTGTGCTGCAGGCGATGGGCTACAGCGCGTAGCGCCTCTTTTGGGCTCTAAACAGGTCGCCGCCATGGGCTGCGGCCTGTTTTTTGCCCACGGCCTCTCGGAGTTGGCTCGAAAAGAGCGATTTTGGGTTGTTTACTGCGGGTGCAAGCGGATTTGACGGTGCGTTACTTGTCGGTGCCTAGCTTGTGCGGTTTGTAGGCGAGGGCGCTGACGAGTGCATCGGCAGCGGATTTGACAGCCGCCGGCTGCGGATCGTTAACGTGATCCTCGGGATGCACGGGCAGGTCCTTCTTGACGGCATCGTGGATGAGCTTAAGGTACTCGGTCACACCCGCGTTCGAGAGGTGCGTGCCATCGCCGTCGAACAGATCATTGCGGTTGGCACTATATCCGTACCAGTCGATAACGCGAACGTTTTTGTAGCGCGCGGCGGCGTTGGCGATGGCCTGGTTCGTGGACCCGACCCACGGCTGCGGGCTACGCGTGTTTACAAATACGACAATACGCTGCTCGCCGGCGTCGGCCATGATCGCATCGACCTGGGCGTCCGTTACCAAACCGTTGGTGCCCAGGGCAAAGACCACGATTTTGCCGGCAAGGTTCTGCTGGATATAGCCCTCAAATGTCGCGCGGCCCGCATCAAACTGGCGACCTTTTTCGGCATCGATATGGCTGTGCGGGAACACACCGTCAAAGGAATCAACGGCGCGCAGCGACACGGAGTCACCGATCATCAACAGGTCGTAGGAGCCATCGGGGAAGCCGTCGTTGTCCTTGTCGGTGTCGTCGGCCGCCTGCTGGTCGGTGGGCGCGGTGTTTTTGGCTTCCTTGTTCAGAACTTCTGCGCCCTCGCCGCTCAGTGCAGACGTTTCGGGCACAAAGATCAGGCCGCCCAGTGCAACGACCAACACGACAGTGCAGGCTGCGCAGACAGGGACGTGCGCGCGCACCCAGCCGGCGGGCGTGGTGGTTCCGTCGCGGAATTCGGAAACAGTGCGCCCAAAGGCGCCCTTCCTAAACGGCGTTTCGATAAAGCGATAGGAGCACTCGGCTACGGCGACCACCACAAGTACCTGCAAGATGTACTGCCACCAGGGCGTATCGCTGATGTTGGCGACCGGGTTCATAAGCAGCAGCAGCGGATAGTGCCACAGATAGATACTGTACGAGCGCTTGCCAACCCACACGAGCGGCTCGGCGGACAGCGCGCGGGCAACCATTCCCTGGGGCTGCACGCAGGCCGCGATGACCATGAGTGTGAGGATGGAGCATAACAGCGTGCCGCCGCGATACTGAAACGCGGTGTAGCCGTTGGTGAGCGCGACCATGGCGGCAAGGCCAACCAGACCCACGACGCCCAACACATCGATGGATGTGGGCGAGGACCAAAAGCGCACGAGGGCGCTCGGCTGTGCCGGGGCGGTGTCGGCTGATTCGTCGGCCTTCTTGCCAGGCTTGTCCTCGGCGTTCTTGCCATGCTTGGCGGCGCCAGCCAGGCGATTGAGTCCCAAACGATGAGCGAGACGCACCGGCGCCAGGTCGCGATCGGGGATAAAGGCCATCCAGGCACCCAGCAGCAGCGAGAACACGCGGGTGTCGGTGCCGTAGTACACGCGGCTGGGGTCGGCGGCAGGGTTGTAAAGCACCATCATGGCGAGGGCAGATACCGCGGCAAGGCCCAGAACCACGCGGCGCGTGTTGGGCTTGCTCACATGCATGGATACCATGGCAAACAGCAGTGGCGGCCAAATCAGGTAGAACTGTTCCTCGATGGCAAGCGACCAAAAGTGCGTGAGCGGCGAGGGGTCGCCCAGAGCATTGAAGTACGAGACGTTTTGGGCAATCTGCCACCAGTTGTTGAAGAACAACAGCGAAGGCAGGATGTCGGGGCGCATCTTGGTGAGCATCACGTGGTTAAAGATGGTGCACAGCGCGCAGGTCACGAACACTACCGTTACCACGGCGGGGACCAGGCGACGGATGCGGCGAATCCAGAAGCTCTTAAGGTCGATGCGGCCGGTCTTAGCGACTTCGTTGAGCAGCAGGCGCGTGATCAGATAGCCCGAAAGCACAAAGAAGATCGTGACGCCGAGCAGGCCGCCCTGAGCCCACGTGAGGTTGAGGTGATAGAGCACCACTGCGACGACGGCAAGCGTGCGCAGGCCGTCGAGGGCGGGGATATAGCGAGATTTGGGGCGCGTGGGCGCCTGTTCTTTTGCAGCGCTGTTGGTGCGATCACCCTTGTTGGCGGGCACGCGATGAGAGCCTGCGGCGCGGCGCGGCTCGGTGGCTTGTCGGTTAGCGCGCGAACGTTCGTGCGGCGCTCGTTGATCGCTCGCGTGGCGTGAACTGCGTGAGCTCGATCGCGGGAATTGTTCCATAAAACTTCATCCAATGACGAGAATAATCAGCACGCCTTCATTGTAGCCGCCTGCTCCTGTGAATGCTTGCTGCCGGTGCAAGCTCAAGCGCGCGTTCACATCAAAGTGAACTAAAGTTATAGGGGGTGCGAGAGTGCACAATCGATGGTCGACGGTGGGCACAAAGCCTAAAGACGAGGAGGTTTCCATGGCAGATTGCGGCATCGTTGCGGTGTTCGGCAGCATGAACATGGACCTTTCGGTGGCGTGCGAGCGCATACCGCGTGCGGGCGAGACCGTCGGCGGCAGCGGATTTATCAGCAATGCCGGCGGTAAGGGCGCCAACCAGGCCGTGGCAACTGCACGCATGGGCGCGCGCACGTGCATGATCGGCGCGGTCGGGCGCGATGCGTTTGGCACGTCGCTCGTGGCGGGGCTCCAAGATGCTGACGTGGACTGTGACTTTGTGGCGCGTCGCGATGACGTGGAGACGGGAACAGCGACCATCATTCGCTGCGAGGGCGACAACCGCATCGTGCTGTCGCCGGGCGCCAATCATGCGCTTGCGGGCGAGGACGTTGCCCGCGCGCTGAGACGTCTGGTGGCCGATGAGCTCGACGGCGACGCCAGCGAGATTGCCCCGGCTGCCGGAAGCGTCTTTATCGCCCAGGGCGAATGTGACCTTGCGGCGACTGCCGAGGCGCTTGTTTGCGCTCACGAGCTGGGGTTCTATACGGTCTTTAATCCAGCGCCTGCCTGTGAGTTGCCTGCGGATGTCTGGTCTGCAGTCGACCTGGTCTGCCCCAACGAGACTGAGTGCCAGGTGCTGACGGGCATCTTGCCCGCGGATGATGCGAGCTGCGTCGCGGCGCTCAATGCCTTGCTTGTCAAGGGTGCCGGAGCTGCGGTCATCACGTTGGGCGGCGCCGGGTCGGTTACGCTTGGCGATGACGGCGAGCTGCTGCGCATGCCGGCGCTTTCGAGTGCGGTGGTCGATACGACGGCCGCGGGCGATACATTTATCGGTGCGCTTGCCGCGGCTCGTCTGGAGGGCCTGCCGCTCTTTGAGTGCATGGCGGTGGGCGCACGCGCCTCGGCGGTGACGGTGTCGCGCCTGGGCGCACAGCAGTCGATTCCCACGCGTGCCGAAGTTGAGCGCGTGTTTGATTTAGACGATTTAGTACAAGACGAGAAGCGGAGTAGAACAATGGCAATTAAGAAGCTGATCCTTGATCTGGATATGGGTGTGGACGATGCGATGGCGCTTGCCTATGCCATCGCGAGCCCCGAGGTGGAGCTCGTCGGCATTACCACGTGCTTTGGCAACATGCGCGTCGACCAGTCGGCGCATAACTGCTTGGCGGTGCTCGACCTGTTGGGTCGTCCCGAGGTGCCGGTGTACCTGGGTGCCGACCGTCCTCTGCAGGCGACTGAGCCCTATACGCCGCCGGCGTCCACCGCGCTCATTCACGGCAAGAACGGCATCGGCGGCGCGAGCGT
>URYA01000048.1 GCA_900551975.1 uncultured Collinsella sp.
TGAGCTACGGAGGCATGTTGTACTAGTGTAGCAGATTTACGCCGTTGTAATACAGCGTATAGCCACTCTTCGAAGTTGCGGTGGAACAGCCCTCCGGAAAGTGTGTCCCACTATCCAGGCAAATTCTGGGTCAAACTTTCCCAATGGGACCTCGCTGGAAACTGTGTCCCAGAATTTCGGCTCGAAACGGGACACAGTTTCCCAAACGACCCCGTTCCGGAAACTACATCCCGGAATCGGCGCTCGAACTGGGATGCACTTTCCCGATCGAGCCCCATGGAAAACTGCGTCCCACTTGGGGGGCGCTCTTTAATGACTAGTTGCCTTTGTGGAAGAGGCCTTTGATGACGGAGGGGATGCTCTTGGCGCCCTTGGCGGTCACATCGATGAAGTCGGGCGAACGCACGAGCTTACCCTCATCGACGTACTTGCGGACCGCACGAAGCGTCTCTTTGTCGTCGCGCGTCGAAAACGTAAAGTGACCGTTGTCCTTGGTGAAGATGGCAAAACGCGTAATCTTCTTGGTGCCGCGCAAAACCTCGGCGGCAATATAGTCGACCTCGTCCCACGGGATTTGAATATAATCCTCGGGATTGCGCTCGTTATAGTACTCAAACGCCTTATTGCCCACCATCACGTTACCGTGGCTGGTAAGCCCCATCAGGCAGGTTGCCGGCGTTGCCAGATCGACCGTGCTGTTCTGAGATTGCGCCATACGCGCCTCGCCCTCCAATAAAAACAATCGGACCGCATCCAGTGTACCCACCGGGTGCGGTCCGTTTCAATGGCTCAAAAGCCCTTGCCTAGCAACTCTCGGTCTTAAGCCGAAGCGTGCTTACATGAAGCCGCAGACGCGACCGATGATGCCGACGGCGAAGAGAGCCAGGATGATGACGATCGGGCTGACCTTCTTCTTGAGGAGCTTGCAGACCAGCAGGGTCAGGCACACGGCGGCAAGGCCGGGGATGAGCTGATCGAGGTTAGCCTGAAGCGTGGTGACCTTAACCGGATCAAGGGCGGTAGCACCGACGGAGTTGTACATCGTCAGCGCTTCCTTGACGCCCTCAGCACCGGAGGGCAGGTTAGCCCAGTCGATAAAGGCGCCAGCGGACTGCGTGACCTTGGAGACGACCGGGGTGAAGGAGATGGACACCCAGCGCTCGACCAGGGCACCGATGATAAACATACCCAGAATGGAAGCACCCTCGGTAACCTTGCCCATCAGACCGCCGGAGAGGTCCTTGGCGATGGAGGAGCCGACCTTGTAGCCAAACTCCTGCGTGTACCACAGGAAGGCGTAACGGATGATGTTCCACGCGAAGAAGAACAGCAGCGGACCGGCGATGCTGCCGGACAGGGCCATGGAAGCGCCCAGAGCGCCCAGAATCGGGCGAAGGGTGAACCAGAAGGCGGGGTCGCCGACGCCAGCGAGCGGGCCCATCATACCGACCTTGACACCCTGGATGGCGACGTCGTCAATCGGTGCACCGTTGGCGCGCTCCTCCTCGAGAGCGAGGGTAACGCCAATGACGGGGGCGGAAACATAGGGGTGGGTGTTATAGAACTCCAGGTGGCGCTTAAGCGCGGCAATCTGGTCATCCTTGCTGGTGTAGAGCTTCTTGATCGCAGGGATCATTGCGAAGCACCAGCCGCCGTTCTGCATACGCTCGTAGTTCCACGAGCCCTGAAGGAACTGATGACGGAAGCAAACCTTCTTGCGGTCAGCCTTGGTGAGCTGAATCTTGTTCTCTGCCATATGTATCACTCCCCTCCTACTCGTAATCGTTCAGAATGTCGCCGAGCGGGTCGCCGGAGCCACCGCCCGTGCCGCCACCCTGCTTGGCCAGATCCTTAAGGCCAAGGTAGATGAGGGCAAGGGAGATGCCGATGAGGCCAAGGGCGATCAGCGTGAGCTGAGGGATGGCAGCAAGGACAAAGCCGAGGATGAAGAACGGCCAGGTCTCCTTGGTGGCCATCATGTTGATGACCATGGCGTAACCGACGGAAGCGACCATGCCGCCGCCGACAGCCATACCGCCGGACAGCCAGTCGGGCATAGCGTTAAGCGCATTGGTAACAGCCTCGGCCGGGATGATGCACAGAAGTACTGCCGGGATGGCGATACGAAGGCCCTGCATGAGGATGGCAGCGTACTGCCAGCGCTCGATGCCGGAGAAGTCGCCCTTCTCGGCGCAACCGTCCATGGCGTGAGCGATAGCGGTAGCCAGGGTGCGGCAGATCATGGTCAGGAACAGACCAGCGACCGACAGCGGGACGGCGACGGCGATGGCGGCGGTAACAGCCTTGGCCGAATCGGTGGCGCCACCGTTGAGGGCGAGCACCATGATGATCGAAGAAGCGACCGAGGCCAGAGCGGCGTCAGGCGCGACGGCGGCGCCGACGTTAGCCCAGCCAAGGGCCATCATCTGGAGCGAACCGCCCAGGAGGATGCCCTCCTGAAGGTGACCGGTTACGAGACCGATAAGCGTGCATGCCACGAGCGGCTGATGGAACTGGAACTCATCCAGAATGCCTTCCATACCGGCAAGCAACGCGACAATCGCAACAAGCAGAATAGTGATTGCAGACATGTATCGGACCCTCCTTTACTATGCTTGAGCGGCCAGTTCGGCCTTAGCTTTCTTCAACATGGCGTCGAGATCCTCGGAGGAATCCGAAGGAACCTTGCGGACCTCGAACTTGACGCCCTTGGCCTTGAGGGCCTCGAGGGTCTTAACGTCGTCATCGCCCATAGCGACGGCGTTGGTGACGACGACCTTGCCCTTGGAGTGAGCCATGGAACCGATGTTGACTTCCTTGATGTCGACGCCGGCCTCGATGGCCTTGAGCAGATCCTGCGGATTCTCAAAGAGCAGCATGGCCTTGGTGTCACCAAAGCGCGTGTCCTTGACGACCTCGGCCATCTTCTTGATGGGCACGACGTTGGCATGGACTCCCGGAGGGGCAGCCTGCTCGATCATGGTCTTGCGGAGCTCGTCGTGAGCAACGCCGTCGGAAACCACGATGATGCGGTTGGGGTTGATCTGCTTGGTCCACGTGGTGGCCACCTGGCCATGAAGCAGACGGGTGTCGATACGGACGTGGGCGATCTTGATGTGCCCATCGCCGATGACCGTTCCCGGAGGGATGGCGCCTGCAGGAGCAGCGGCGGCCGTAGCCGGCTTCTTCTCCTCGGGCTCCAGAGACTCGGGCTTGACGCGCACGCCAGCCTTAGCCTCAGTCACGAGATGTTTTGCGATCGCATGTGCAGTGTTCTTTGCGTCAAAGCGCTGCGAATATGCCTCGATGAGCATAGGCAGGTTGACACCGGTGACGATAGCCCAGGAATCGTGGCCCTCGATGAGCCCGCTGATCTGGTTGAACGGCGTGCCGCCCCACAGATCAACGAGGAAGAGCACCTGCTCCTGGTCTTCGAAGGAAGCGATTGCTTCCTCGACCTTGGCACGGAAGTCGTCGGGGCCCATGCTCGGCTCGAGCGAGACCACGGCAACAGACGGCTGATCGCCAAAGACCATCGAGCCCGTCTGCTTGATTCCAGCTGCCAAGTCCCCGTGGCTAGCAAGAACAATACTTACCATCACATAACCTCCTTTTTGTCTACGTATTTCCTACACGACATGAAAGGAGTATACCTGTTTGGATTGTGGAATTATAGCTAAATTCGCAAAAGGTTGCATTATTTGTTTAAACGTCTAAGTTTGTTACAAATTGATTACGTTGCCGGTTTACAGCTCATTGCCTGCTAAAACGTGATTTGTGATTACTTTCAAAGACATATAAAGGTGCACTGTTCGTTAAGACCGCTTTTAGGTGGATCCCAATGCGCCTGCGTGCCGCCATTTTGTTTAAACAGACATGACTTGACTAACCGAAGCAAATATGTTTTGAACTCTAGCCCATGCAGTCATTGGATGTTAGGCGATGTGGAGAGGGTTGGCGGCGTCGACGGCGTCGGGGGCGTCGGAGGGGTCATCGGGAACAGTGTCTGCCGGGTCCTCGTCGGGGGTCTCGATCTGTTTGATCATGACCTCTTGGCCCTGCAGCAAATAGGTCTCGCCGCTACCGCAATGGGGACAGGTCTTGCCATGCTCGACCGTCGCATAGTCGTGGCCGCACGCCTCGCAATGCGTCACGGCGTTGACTGGCTCCACAATAAGCTCCGCACCCTCAGCGATGGACTTTTTATCTGCCGCCCAGCGCCAAGCGTCGAGCAGCAAGTCGGGAACGACGCCCGAAACTTCGCCCAGCAACAGCGTCACGCTCGAAACGCGACGCACGCCATTGGCGCGCGCCACGTTCTCGACATCGCGAATGATGTGGTAAACGATCCCGAGCTCGTGCACTTTTAATTCCTTCCGCCGTTCTAACGAACGGCGGCGATCTCCGTCGCTGCGCGGCCCCCAGAGCTACAATCTGTCATTCAAAAGGCAGGGCATGACCAGACGGACGATCTGCCTTTCAATCGTCGGGCATGGGCAAAAGCCCTATGCCCTCCTCTTTCAAGGCACCTCGCCACGCCTGGGACTCGCTCGCTGTCCAACCGCTCTCTGCGCCGTTCTCCTGTTTGTTGCGCTTCTTACTTCTTCCCAAATTTAATCTTGATGGCGCGCTTGAGCGCATACTTGCCCAGACTTGGGAGCTTTTGCTCGTATTTGACCATCGTGGAGCACTCGGGGCGATCGCGATCCAGGTGGATAGCGTCGAACGCGCACTTGGTGGTGCACAGGCCGCAGCCGATGCACTTGTTGGGGTCGACGATCGAGGCGCCGCAGCCCAGGCAGCGGGCGGTCTCGGCGCGCACCTGTTCCTCGGTAAAGGTCTCAACATACTCGCTAAACGGCGCAGCCTTCTCGCGTTCGCGGTCCACATGCGCAACCTCGCGGCTCGCGTTGTCGTAGCCCTCGAGCACAACGTCGTCGCGGTCAAGCGCGGTGTAGCGGCGCTGGTTGCGGCCGATGGTGAGCGTGGAGCCCGGCTGCACAAAGCGATGGATGGACACCGCGGCCTCGTGACCGGCGGCGATAGCGTCGATGGCAAAGCTAGGACCGGTGTAGACGTCACCACCCACAAAGATGTCGGGTTCGGCGGTCTGGTAGGTCTGGGGATCGGCAAGGGCACCCTGACCACGGCCAAGCTCCACCTTGGAGCCAGCCAGCAGGTCGCCCCACACGATGGACTGGCCGATGGACATGACCACGCGGTCGGCATCGACGCGGCGCAGATCGTTCTCGTCGTATTCGGGCGCAAACCGGCCCTCGTCGTCAAAGACACGCGTGCAGCGCTTAAAGGTGATACCGCACACACGACCGGCCTCGTCCAGGTGAACCTCCTTGGGCCCCCAGCCGCAGCTGATGTGAGCGCCGTCCTCAACGGCCTCGCGACGCTCCTCCTCGCTGGCGGGCATCTGGGCCTCGCTCTCCAGGCAGAACATCTCAACGTGCTCGGAGCCCAGACGGCAGGCGTTGCGCGCGACATCGATAGCCACGTTGCCGCCGCCCACCACGATGGTGCGGCCGGGCAGCGCGTCGATCTTGCCGCTGTTGACCTCGCGCAAAAAGTCGACGGCCACGGTCACGTCCTCGGCATCCTCGCCCGGAATACCGGCAAGGCGGCCGCCCTGGCAGCCAATGGCAACATAAAAGGCCTTAAAGCCCTGCTCGCGCAGCTCGTCGAGCGTCACATCGCGACCGACCTCCACGCCATAGCGGAACTCGGCGCCCATCAGGCGAATAATCTCGACCTCTGCCTCGATGACGTCCTTCTGCAGCTTAAAGCTGGGAATGCCATAGGTGAGCATGCCGCCCGGGCGCTCGTTCTTCTCGAACACGACGGGCTTGTAGCCCTTCTCGGCCAGATAGAAAGCGCAGGACAGGCCGGCCGGACCGGCACCGATAATGGCGATCTTCTGGTCGAAGCCGCCGGCACGCGTCGGGGTCACCACAGGTGGAACATAGCGGGTCGCGGCATCCAGATCGCGCTGGGCGATGAACTTCTTGACCTCGTCGATGGCCACGGCCTCGTCCACGCGACCGCGGGTGCAGGCATCCTCGCAGCGGCGATTGCACACACGGCCGCAGATAGCGGGCAGCGGGTTCTCGCGCTTAATGAGTGCTAGGGCCTCGTCATAGCGACCCTGCGCCGCGAGCTTCAAATAGCCCTGGACGGCGACATGCGCGGGGCAGGCCGTCTTGCAGGGCGCGGTGCCGGACTCGTGTGTCTCGATGCGGTTGTCGTTGCGGTAGTTGGGCGACCACTTGGTGTGGTCCCACTTGGTGGCATCGGGCAGCTCCTGGCGCGGATACTCGGGCACCTGTCCGCCCGCCTTCTTGCTGCAGAGCTTCTGGCCCAGCTTGGCGGCACCGGCCGGGCAAACCTCAACGCAGCGACCGCAGGCCACACACTTGTCGCGCTCGACCTTGGCGACATAGGCCGAGCGCGACAGGTTGGGCGTGTTGAACAGCTGCGAGGTGCGCAGGGCATAGCACACGTTGACGTTGCAATTGCAGATGGCGAAGATCTTGTTCTCGCCGTCGATATTGGTGATCTGGTGCACAAAGCCGTTGTCCTCGGCCTGGCGCAAGATGTCGTAAACCTCGTCGCGGGTCACGTAATGGCCACGATCGGTCTCGACCACATAGTCGGCCATATCGCCCACGGCGATGCACCAATCGGCCGGGTCGTCGGCGCAGCCCTCACCCATCACGCGACGGCTCGCGCGGCAGCTGCAGGTGCTGGCGGCATACTTACCCTCGTATTTGTCGAGCCAGTGCTCGATATGCTCAATAGGCACCGAGGTGCTCGCGGCGTCAATGGCCTTCTCGACCGGAATGACGTGCATGCCGATACCGGCGCCTCCGGGCGGCACGATCGGCGTGGCCTTGGACAGCGGGCCTTTGGATGCCTGCTCAAAGAACTTGGCGTAGACCGGGTGCTCCTCGAGCTGGCTCACGCGCATGTTGAGGAACTCGGCAGAACCCGGCACCAGCATGGGCAGCACCCACTGCTTGGCGCGCTCGGGGTTTTCCCAGTTGTACTCGAGCAGACCCGTGTAGCTCATGTCGTCGAGCATCTTCTCGATATCGGCCTCGGGCATGCCAGTGAGCTTGGCCATCTCGGGCAGCGTATAGGGACGGCGCATCTTCATCTTGCAGAGCACTTCGGCCTGCTCATCGGTTGCGGCCTCGGCAAACGACCAGTACTCGTAGCCCAGCAGCTCGTCGCGGTGCAACAGACGGTTGGTGCAGTGCTCGCACAGCTTGACGATTGCCTCGCGCGGATGCTCCGGCAGCGGCGGCACGAACTCCGAACCGATGTCGGGCTCGGTGTAGCTAATTCCCGGTCCGTTGAGAATCATGGTTGTCCCTTCTCTTGCCACAGCCCAGCGAGGCCGCGGCGCCCCTCTTTTTTGCAGGCCGGACATGCCCCCATGCCGTTCACCCGCCATTGTTGACATTGTGTCAAAAATAGTATTGACGAACCGTCAACAATATTCAAGACTGTTAGGCGAACGGTCAGGCATAAGAGGATGAAAGGCGGCAAACGCATGAGCGATAACACAGTGAACACCTCTGTGGCCGACGCCGTCCCCACGCCCGACAGCGCGGCAAAGCGCCTGACAGGTGACGAGCGCCGTCGCGAGATTCTCGCCGCCGTGCGCACTGTGAGCTCCGAGCTGGGCGTGTCGCATCTATCTGTCTCGGCCGTGACCAAGCGAGCCGGCTGCACGCGCTCGTTGTTCTACCACTACTTCGCCGACATGGATGCCGCCGTCACTGCCGTCATGGACGAGGCAATCGACGGTTTTATCTCCGAGCTCGAGCAGTGGAATGCCAACCGCACCGTCGGCGATATCGAGGGCGCGCTCGACACCGTCGCCCCGCTCTTTAAACGTCTGGTCGCCAGCGGCCACGAACTGCCGAGTACGCTCACCTCAAGCAGCGGCGCGCTCTACGGCGGCTTTTTGCACAACGTGGTCCAGCGCGTGGCGCAGTATATCTGCGACACCACCGTGGTGGACTTTGTCGCCCATCATGAGCTACGCATCGACCACGTCTACGAGACGTTCTACACCCTCATCATGGGGTTGTTGATGTATATCCGCACGCACCCCGATGTGCCCGACGAGACGGTCAAGGAAATCATCGCCTCAACACTCCACATCGAGGGCTATACCGCCAAGTATCCGGAGCGCAAGCCCCAGAACTGACGACATTTGGCCAAACTGCCCGCGATCAGAAGAGGGGCCGCGGGCGTGTGAAAGGAGAGCAGCATGCTGTTCGATGTTTGGGGTAGCGATACCCTTATCCACTGGGCCGGCTGGGCCATGGTCTTTATTGGCCTCATCGTGCTCAACGAGGTCGGCCGCCGCACCAAGCTGGGCGCGGCAATCATCTTTGGCGTGGCTCCGCTGGCCATGACCATCTACTGCGTCGCCATCGCCATCGGCGTTTCGCAGGGTGCCGAGTGGGCACTCACCAACCCCACCCACGTGTACCAGAACAGCTGGTTCCACTACGCCAAGGTATACGCGGCGCTGGCCGGTTGCTGGGGCTTCATTGCCATTAAGTACCAGTGGGGAAAGATCGGTAAGGCGCATTGGTTCCGCGCGTGGCCGTTTGTGATCGTCGCCATCAACATCTTGATCGCCGTCGTGTCCGACTTCGAGAGCGCCTATCACTTCTTTGTCCTGGGCCAGTCCACTTGGGTCACCTCCGAAGGTGCTACGCAGCTGGCCGGCTGGAACAACGTGTTCAACGGCATCGCCGGTCTCATCAACATCTTCTGCATGACCGGTTGGTGGAGCGTCTACGCCTCCGAGGACAAGACCGATATGCTGTGGCCCGACATGACCTGGGTCTACATCATCGCCTACGATATCTGGAACTTCTGCTACACCTACAACTGCCTGCCCACCCACTCGTGGTTCTGCGGCTTTGCGCTGCTGCTGGCGCCCACCGTCGCCGCCTTTATCTGGAACAAGGGCGGCTGGATCCAGAACCGCGCCTTTACGCTGGCCATTTGGTGCATGTTTGCCCAGGTGTTCCCCTACTTCCAGGAGGAGTCCATCTTTGTGACCCACTCCACGCTCGACCCCGGCGCCGCGACCGCAGTCTCGGTCGCTGCGCTGATTGCCAACGTCGCCGCAATCATCTACATCGCCTACCGCGCCAAGAAGCTCGGCCGCAATCCCTACAAGCAGGATGTCTTTGAGGGCACCAGCGACTGGGAGAAGGCCACCGCTCGCCGCGCCAAGGTTGATTACGCGCACGCCGAGTAACGTGTTTATTCCGTCCACATTTGGATGTAGGCAAACTTAGCCGACGCCGCAATCGCGCGTCATGCGCAGCCCCGGAAAGCGATTCGCCCGCTTTCCGGGGCTTTTGTTGTTGTACTTTCATTCAAAAACATGCGCATATATAAAATTGGATTTCAAATCATGCGGCTGCTCTATGGGGTCCCGTTTTTGGGTACAGTGTTGTCCCGATATTGAGCTTGGGGGATATATGAAAGATGAGACGATGGGCCAAGAGGATGCGGCCCAAGATGCAGAAGCTTGCGCTGAGGCCTTGGAGAGCTTAGACCGGATTTCACTCGATGAGATTGCGTTTGACGATTCAGGCGTTGATGTGCAGGATGAGCCGGAAACCGAGGCGCAGTCCGATGATCAGGATGCAGGCAACGTTGAGCCTGCCGAGGATGAGGCAGATCACGAAGACACCGAAAGCGAGGCCGGCAACCAGCCCGAATCCGACACGGGCGAGGAAACCGTCTTGCTCGACAGCTTACCGGCCGAGGATTCGCTGACTCGCGAGCTTCCTGGCCTGGGTTCCGCACCAGCCGTGGACGAGACCATCGCCATGGGCGATATTCCCCTGCCGTCCGTTCCCTCGGCACGCGAGGCCGAGGTTCGCCATCGCAAGATGTCGCCCAAGCGCCGCAATCTGATGGTCGCCGGTGTCGTAGCCGTCGCGCTCGT
>URYA01000049.1 GCA_900551975.1 uncultured Collinsella sp.
TTCAGCCTGTTTTACTTTGATCTTTTCCTGAATACTTACCAATGATTCAGTAATATAATCTGTATCAGTATAAGTACCTGCTGCTAATTTCTCTATATTTCTCTTAGCTTTAGCAACATCGGCCTTAGCGGCAGTGACATTTGCCAGAGCAATCATGTATTCTTCCTTAACCAAGTTTTTGATAGCTTCCAAGGAACCTAAATCACCATTAGTAAAGTTATTATTCAAATAAACAGTGATTTCCGTTTCAATCTTGCCTTTGATAATTTCGTTATTGCCATATTCTTTTTGTACTGTTGCAATATTATCATTTACTTCTTTAAATACTTTATCATAAGCAGCCTGAGCTTCGTCGTTAGCTTTCTTAGCTTTATCTACAGCATCCGCCAAAGCAGCATTTGCTTCGGTCCAGGACAAGCCGTTCCCTAACGACATCTTTACGGCTCCCGAGCTCCGTTGGGCTGTGATCGGTTGCGGCGTTATTGCCAACCAGATGGCTCAGTCCCTTGCCCTGGCCGGCCGCAAGCTTACGGGCGTTGCCAACCGCACGCTCACCAAGGCTCAGACTTTTGCCGACCAGTACGGCGTCGAGAAGGTCTATGACACGGTTGAGGATCTCTACGCCGATCCTGACATCGACGCCGTCTACATCACCACCCCGCACAACACCCATATCACCTATCTGCGCGCCGCCCTGGCGGCCGGCAAGCACGTTCTCTGCGAGAAGGCCATCACGCTCAACTCCGCCGAGCTCGATGAGGCCCGCGCCATTGCCGCCGAACACAACGTGGTCCTTATGGACGCTACCACGGTGCTCCACATGCCCTTGTATCAAGAGCTGCGCCGCCGCATGGATGCGGGCGACTTTGGTCGCATGAACCTCGCCCAGCTCAACTTTGGCAGCTATAAGGAGTACGGGGACCTGACCAACCGGTTCTACAACCGTAGTCTCGCCGGCGGCGCCATGCTCGATATTGGCGTATACGCCCTGTCCGTCATGCGCCTGTTTATGGCGAGCCAGCCCGTCGAGGTCGTGTCTCTGGGTAACACCTGCGAGACCGGCGTGGACGTTGCAGGCGGCATCGTCTGCCGCAATGCCGAGCAGCAGCTGGGCGTCGTGAGCCTTACGCTCCACTCCAAGCAGCCAAAGCGCTCGGTTATCAGCTTTGACAATTGCTATGTCGAGGTCAACGAGTATCCGCGCGCCGATCACGCGACGATCGTGTGGACCGCGGACGGTCATCGCGAGGAGGTCGCCGCGGGCACCGAGGCTTATGCCCTGTGCTACGAGATGGCTGACCTCGAGCAGGCCGTCGCCGGCGACGATTCCAAGCGTGAGCTTCTGGATTATGCTTCTGATGTGATGGAGCTCATGACCAAGCTCCGCGCCGATTGGGGAGTCGTCTACCCCGAAGAGGAGTAAGCGATGCTTGCGGAAGATAGGCTCAACGCGATTGTGTCGATGGTGCAGCAGGCTGGCTCGGTAACGGTGCCCGAGCTTGCCGATGCCCTGGGCGTGACGGCCTCTACCATTCGACGCGACCTACAGACGCTCGACCGAGCGCACCGCATCGCCAAGGTGCACGGTGGCGCGACAAGTCTTGAGCGCGCGCACGTGACGCGCGACCTAACGATCAGTGAGCGCAGTGATCTCCATAACGACGACAAGGAGCGTATCTGCGCCCGCGCCGCGGCGCTCGTGGAGCCCGAGAGCTTTGTGTACATCGATTCGGGTTCGACAACGCTCAGACTCATCGAGCATCTTCCGCATCTCGAATCGGTCACCTATGTGACTGATTCCGTGCTCCATGCTCAGCATCTCGCTGTGCGCGGCATGCGCACCGTGGTGCTGGGCGGCGAGCTTAAACCCGAGACCGAGGCGCTCGTTGGCCCCGATGCTCTGGCAACCCTAGACCGCTACAACTTTAACTGCGGCTTTTGGGGTTCTAACGGCATTGCCGCCGAGCAGGGCTTTACGACGCCCGATATCGAGGAGGCACAAGTAAAGCGTATCTCGATGCGCCATACGGCCAAGCGCTTCGTAATCTCGGACGCCAGTAAATTTGGCATGGTGGCGCCCGTCAAGTTCGCGGACTTCCGTGACGCAACGATTATTACCGCAGGCGATGTCCCTGCCAAGTACCGGGCAATGGACAACGTCATCACGGTCTAACAGCAGGGGACGGGCTAAGGCCAAAACCACCACAAAGGGGCCTGTCCCTTTCGTGGTGGTGGGGGGCGAGCTCGATGTTGCCGTGCTCGTTGAACGACATTCTAATGAGCGTCTCTACAGGATTTCATCTGGGCTGGCGGGCTTGGTTGTTTTGGGGATGCCGAGTTTGGATGACGCGAAATCGTCAACATTGTCCTTAATTCCGTCTTTGGTGTAGACAGTGACCATATAGGTGCTGTGTCCGAATTCGCCCTTGTCGCGTGTTGCCCAGGCATCCCAGTAGGCAGCCCCGTTTCGCCCTTTGATTTTTCCGACACGGCGGAGTTCTGTTCTCTTTAATTTCTGGTTGCTATAGATGGTTCGACCGGCCTCCTCGGTGAGCCCGCACTGTCCAAGCAGCTTGTCGAGGACTTGGTTCATGTGGCGCTCATCGGTGTTTGGTGCGTAGTCGTAGGCGAGGGTGATGGAGTCGAGTGGCTGGTCGTCGATCAGATAGTTTAGCGCCTGAGGTTCAAGGCAGAAATAGGGGGAGCATCCGTCGACCTTGCCGAGCAACGGTAACTTGGACTGCCAACTTCCGGTGGGAATTGCATATTCGTAGAACACGCCACGGCAGACAAAGGAGAGCGAGGTGGCACGCGAGCCGGCGTCGATCATTCCGCAAAGATCGAAGGGCGAGGCGATACCAAAAGAAAAGGGCGTGATGACGATAAGGAAGAGCATCACGATGGGTATGGCGAGAATGGCGATGACGTTGCGACCGGTGGAATGAGACGGCTTCATATGCGCTCCTCGAGACAGAGATCTGTTGAGGATAGGCAGAAATGGATATGTTCAGAGAACAATTCAAGTTTAATCTCATGGCGCGAGATGGTCGACCGTTAGCGTCGAAAACCACCACAAAGGTGCCTGTCCCCTTTGTGGTGGTGAGGAGCGCGCGGCTTCTTTTGGTAATAGTGTTAGCTGGCGGTATCATTAGTGCAGGTGGTGAAGGCTTGCATTGTGAGGTGCTTTGCTGTGAGAAGTCCTGCCCGTATTGGATTGATTGTTTTGGCGCTTGCGATCACCGTGGTTGCCATGGGCGCTGTCGGCATGGCGTTTCTACCTGCTGCGGTGACGGAGCCGGTGGTCAAGCCTGTGACTCAATCTGTCGAACTTCTGACCGGCGACGACAAGCCCGAGACCATTACCGTTGATTTTGATGGGCAGCCGGCTGTGCTGGGTATTAGCAATTATCCGCGTATTCAGCTTGGGGCCATGCGCTATACCACGGATACAAGCCTGATCGATAGGGCGTCCGAGCTACTCAAGGGCAAAACATTTAAGCGTTGGTACGGATATGCGTCCTATCGGGCAAAAGCGAACGACATGGTTGGCGGATGCCACTCTTCCATCGAGCTGGACACTGCAAACGGCGCAAAGTTATGTGATGTCTCGTACGATCCGGGCTACGAGGGCAATGAGGGTCCGGGCATCTACATCATGGACGGCGATGTCGCCTATGTCATGGAGGACGACCAGACCGAGCTCAACGATTTTATGGGCCAGTGTATCCAAGATGCCTATAAACAGACCTGCTTGCCTGACCCGCAGACTGCACGCGATAGTGGGTCTGCCCGTACATGGCTGTTCGAGGATGAGATGCCCTGGACCGTCGAATCGGGGAGTACGGGTTCGGCGAAGGAGTAGAGACCGCGACCACCACAAAGGTACCCGTCCCCTTTGTAGTAGTTCTCGGTTTGTCTCGATCTGTAACATCTTGGCCGCTAAAAGTGGGTCTGGTGTTACAGATTTAGATTTTCGATTCGGGTGTCTTCTGTTTGTCTCAATCTGTAACAGGTAGAGCTCTATTTGCCGACTATATGTTACAGATTGAGATAGTAAGGGGACGAGGCCGTAACGGGTGAGCGCACCTGCTCCCTATCTCTTAATCACTCAGAAAATCTTATATATAGAGACTTAGATTTGTGTATAAGATCGTACAAAGCTGGCAACAATACTTCTCGAACAACGTGAAGCCGCCCCGTAGGGCGGCCGCCCCAAGAGAGGTGATTCCATGAGAATCGATAAGCTAGCAATGACGTCGCGCGAGGCGCTGCAGACCGCCATGAGCACGGCTGCCGATGCGCAGGCCGGCGCGGTGGAGCCGATTCACCTGCTGTCTGCCCTGCTCGGTGCCGGCGAGCGCAATATCTCCGTGATCATCGAGCGCATCGGCGCTGACCCGGCTCAGCTCGCACGCTCCACGCAGGATGCCATCGGCCATGCGCCCAAGGTTTCGGGCGAGGGTCAGCAGATGGGCCTGTCCAACGAGCTCGTCCGCGTCATCGAAAAGGCCGAGAAGAAGGCCACCAAGATGGGCGACAGCTTTGTGGTGACCGAGCATCTGCTGATGGCACTTGCCGAGGACAAGGGCGAGGCGGGCCGCGTGCTGCGCGATGCCAGCGTGACCAAGGAGCGCATCGAGCAGGTCTACGAGGAGCTGCGTGGCGATGACCGCGTGACGTCTGCCGAGGACAAGACGCAGTTTGAGGCGCTGGAGCAGTACGGTCGCAACATCTGCGACCTCGCCCGCGCCGGCAAGCTCGACCCGGTCATCGGTCGTACCGACGAGATCCGTCGTACCATCCAGGTCCTGTCCCGCCGCACCAAGAACAACCCCGTGCTCATTGGCGAGCCGGGCGTCGGCAAGACGGCCATCGTCGAGGGCATCGCCCAGCGTATCGTGGCTGGCGACGTGCCGAGCACCCTGCGCGACCGCGACCTTATCGAGCTCGACATGAGCGCGCTGGTCGCCGGCGCCAAGTACCGCGGCGAGTTCGAGGACCGCTTGAAGGCCGTGCTCAAGGAGGTACAGAAGTCCGAAGGTAAGGTCATCCTGTTCATTGATGAGCTCCACACCATTGTGGGCGCGGGTGCCACCGAGGGCTCCATGGACGCCGGCAACATCCTGAAGCCGGCGCTCGCTCGTGGCGACCTGCATGCGATCGGCGCGACCACGCTTGACGAATACCGCAAGTACATCGAGAAGGACGCGGCGCTCGCCCGTCGTTTCCAGACCGTGATAGTTTCCGAGCCCACCGTCGAGGACACCATCTCGATCCTGCGTGGCCTCAAGGAGAAGTACGAGATCTTCCACGGCGTGCACATCACCGATAGCGCGCTCGTGGCTGCCGCCGACCTCTCCGATCGCTACATCGCCGACCGCTTCCTGCCCGACAAGGCCATCGATCTGGTCGACGAGGCGGCAAGTCGTTTGCGCATGGAGCTCGACAGCATGCCGGTCGAGATTGACGCCACCACGCGTCAGCTCACCCAGCTGCAGATCGAGGAGCAGGCGCTCATGAAGGAGACCGACGACGCCTCTAAGGAGCGTCTGGAGGCCCTGCGCCAAGAGATTGCCGAGGTCCAGGAAAAGCTCAACGTGCAAAAGGCTGGCTGGCTCAACCAAAAGAACGCCATCGACCACGTGCAGGAGCTCAAGGGCCAGCTCGACGAGGCCAAGAGCGAAGAGGAGCGTGCAACGCGCAACGGCGACCTGGGCCGTGCGTCCGAGCTGCGCTTCTCCGTGATTCCGGGCCTGCAACAGCAGATTCAGGATTCCGAGGCTGCGCTCGAGGCACAAAAGCAGCAGGACGGCGAGGGCCTCAACGAACAGGTGACCTCCGATGAGATCGCCGAGGTCGTGAGCGCCTGGACCGGCGTGCCCGTGTCCAAGATGATGCAGGGCGAGCTCGACAAGCTGAAGGGCTTGGAGGGTGAGCTGCATAAGCGCGTCATCGGCCAGGACGAGGCGGTCTCCGCTGTGGCCGCGGCCGTGCGCCGCAGCCGTGCGGGTCTCTCCGACCCGGACAAGCCCATCGGCAGCTTCTTCTTCCTGGGCCCCACTGGCGTGGGCAAGACCGAGCTTGCCAAGGCGCTGGCCGAGTGCCTGTTCGATGACGAGCGCGCGCTCGTGCGTATCGACATGTCCGAGTACATGGAGAAGTTCAGCGTCCAACGTCTGATCGGTGCGCCCCCGGGATACGTGGGATACGACGAGGGCGGCCAGCTTACCGAGGCCGTGCGCCGTCGTCCGTATTCCGTGATCTTGCTCGACGAGATGGAGAAGGCTCACCCGGATGTATTCAACGTGCTGTTGCAGGTGCTCGATGACGGCCGTCTGACCGATGGCCAGGGTCGCCAGGTGTCCTTCAAGAACACGATCATCATCATGACGTCCAACGTGGGCTCCAAGGCCATCGCCGATCTGTCCGGCAAGGACGAGGAGGAGATGCGCCATCAGGTCGACGCGGCCATGGCTCAGACCTTCCGCCCCGAGTTCCTCAACCGTATCGACGATATCGTGGTGTTCCATCCGCTCGGCATGGCGCAGATCGAGAAGATCGTCGACATCCAGCTTGCCGACGTCCGCGCGCGTCTGGCCAAGGAGCGCATGACGCTTGCCATCACCCCGGCGGCCAAGCAGATGCTCGCCGTGGGCGGCCTGGACCCCGTGTTCGGTGCCCGTCCGCTCAAGCGCCTGGTTCAGCGCGAGGTCGTGGACGCCATCGCCGCCGCTATCATCGACGGCACGGTGCGCGAGGGCGATCAGGTGACGGTCGATGTCGACAAGGACGGCGGCTTTACCGTCGTGTGCGATAACACACCGGCGGCCACCTACGAGGTCCCCGACGCTGAGTAGATTTTTGGGACATGCCTTAAAAGCTACCAGCCGTCTCTAAACGCCAAGGGCGGCGGATCCAATTGGGTCCGCCGCCCTTTTTCGTGCGACAATCGATGATGTTGAATGGATGCGATGCAAGGAGCTATGCAGATGAAAGACGAGAACAAGGCTAACGCACCGGCGGCTGAGACAGCGCCCGCCGCATCGAAGGTTTCGCCTAAGCCGGCGCCCAAGCCGCGCGACCCCTACATCCGTGCCGAGAACGAGGACGATGACGGCTACGATCCCTACAGCGATCGCCGCCCCGAGCGCGAGCCGATGTTCGAAGCCGATCCGTGGCGCTGAGTGCCACCCAAAAGGCCACCAATAAGTTGCGGTGAAATAGGGACTGTTTTGCGGTTTGACCAGCAAAAACAGTCCCTATTTCACCGCAACTGCGTTAGGGATTTTTCTACAGGGGGAGGGTAGTCAAAAAAGCCCCGTCCCAAATTGACTGCTCGGGGAGTCGCATTCGAGCTCGGTTGTCCTCTTAGCCACTCGATATTCTTCGGAGCAATAATAGTGAAAAAACTTGCTTAAGTGTTAATCAAGCTACACACAATCTTGCTCTCTAATTAATCAAGAATCGGTATAATTTTGATTAGCTAGAGAGCAAGATTGGAGAATCATGGCATTCAACGACTTGATCGCCCAGAAAATAAAGGACTTTGAACAGCAGGGGGTTCCGCAGGTCTTTGAGCGAGACCTTGATCTAGGAAACCCACAGGAGCCAAAGCGCGACAACATCGTAAATGTGATTGTGGGGGCCCGCCGTTGTGGAAAGACATATCGCCTGTATCAGGAGATGCGGCGGCTTCAGGGCCGGGGCGTCGAGCTTGACCGGATGCTTTACTTTAATTTTGAGGACGAGCGCTTGCGCCCGTATGAGCCATCGCTGCTGGCGGACGTGCTCGACACGTTCTATGCGCTGTATCCTGCTGCTCGAACCGAGGGCGCTTACATTTTCTTTGACGAGATCCAGGAAATTCCCGAATGGGGTGCGTTTCTGCGGCGTGTAGTCGATACGGAGAAAGCGACCGTCTATGTGACGGGATCTTCTTCTAAGATGCTGTCCTCAGAGCTTAAGAGCGAGTTCAGGGGTCGTTCTCTTATACGGGAGCTTTTTCCATTGAGTTTTTCGGAATACGTTCGATATAAGACGGGGAACGTTTTCGAGCCAGATGCGACCTTTTCCCCAAGCGATGCAGCGCTGCTTCGACATCATCTGATCGGATATCTTGAACGAGGGGGATTCATCGCGACGCTTGAGCAGACGCCCGCAGACGCGATTCAGCTGCTACAGGAATATGCTTCGCGAACGGTCGCTATGGACGTCGTTGAGCGTTACGACGTCAAGAACCCTCGCTTGGCATCGCTGTTCCTAACGCGGTGTATGGCATCTTCGGGACGAGAGCTGTCGGTGAACAAAGTGTACAACGAGTTCAAGAGCAGGCAGATACCCGTCAGTCGTAATTCGCTCAGCGACTTACTTGAGTATTATGAGGACGCCTACCTGCTGTTCTCCGTGCCGGAGTTCACGCGTTCACTGGCAAATAACATGCGGTCTGCGTCTAAGGTCTACGCTGTCGACCCTGCGATGTTTGGAGCATTCTCTCCCGCATCGGCATTGGACCAGGGCCAGAGGCTCGAGACCGCAGTGTTCAATGCGCTAAGAAGAAGGACTCCCGCGGTGAGGGTCGGATCGGTCTGCCGCCTGCTGATCAAAGAGAAGAGCAAAAGCCATGAGGTGGACTTTGTGGCTGGGGACGCACTTCTCATGCGGGCTTATAGCCTGATTCAGGTGAGTGTGGATATGGCAAGTGAGAAAACGCGCGAGCGCGAAATTGCCGCGCTTGATGCCTCGATGGCCCAGTTCGATCTTGGCGAGTCGGCAATCGTTACCATGGATGAGCAGGCCGATATTCCATGCGAACACGGTGTGGTACACGTTGTGCCCGCATGGAAGTGGCTCCTTGCCTAATCATCTATGGACCTGTGGGGTCAGGACCTCCTGGCTCCTTCATCACGGTTGGGGAGCACCATGATGCGCCCGGCTAGTCCTGGGCCTTGATGCTTGGCAGCAGGATCTGGGCGAGGTAGTCGGTCTCGAGTTTGGTCGCGGCGTCTGCGCTGCCGTCTTTGCCAACCAGGTCGTTCTTGATCTGGCTATACGTATAGCGGTTGCCGGTCGTAAGCTCGACAAGCTCAATGGCCGTGTCCATGGGGTAGGTTGACACGGGGTTTTGCGTCCGTCCGTTGATGGTCTGGGGCACCACGTACGGATAGACGGGGCCGCTGGCGTAGACGGTATAACCGTTGCCTAGATTGGCCGCACCCAAAACCGTATCGCCCTCATCGGGCGTAAAGCTCTCGCCCTCGCGCACCGCGACGAGCGTCACAATCGGCGTATCGCTGTCGCCGGCAAGATAGATGCATAGCGTGCTTCCGTTTTGCCAAGTTGCGACCTTGCCGTACCACTCGACGGGGATATCGAGCTGGTAGAGGTCGGTTGCCTTGTGGCGAGCGTCAGCATCACGGGACGCCTGTGCCTTTTGCGCGCTCACGGCATTGACGGCGGCGTCGCGCCGCGCGGTTGCCGCCTGCTGGAGCACCTTGGCGGTGGCGGCGGAGCTCGCGCCGCCTTCCTCGGCATACTTGGCGGCGGCATCGATCTGGTCGTCAGTCACCGTGTCGGCCGAAGGCACCTTAAGCTTAAAGGTGGCCTGGGCACTCAAATCCTGCCCATCGCTCTTAATGGTGACTTGCGCCTTGGTGGTCGGCACGGTATAGACGGTGCCGTCGGACGCGATGGGGGAGGCGGCAATGGAGAGCGTGTAGTCACCGGGTAGCAGTTTGATGCCACGGCCGCGCTCGTCAACATAGAGTGTTTCGCTCACGGAGGATCCGTCAGAATCCTGGCCACTCACTTGTACGGGAATCTTGGAGCCGGCGGAACAGTCGAGCCCCGCGGCATGTACGCCAATCTGCACCGACATCATCGTGTGGGCATTGGCGGCGGTGATGGCAGCCTGCTCTTGCTGATATCCGTTCCAGGCAGCATAG
>URYA01000050.1 GCA_900551975.1 uncultured Collinsella sp.
GCCTGCCGAGAACGGCGGGGGCTTTGGACGAAAATGCCTCGGTCGCGATATCCTCAACGGCTATTCCGAGGTTTTTGGCAAAACCCTCGAGGAACGAGCCGCAGCCCGCAGAGCACGCCTCGTTGACGACGATATCGGTCAGCACGCCGTGGTTGAGCCAGATGGCCTTCATATCCTGTCCGCCGATGTCGAGCACGAAGGTCGCATCGGGAACGCATGCGCACGCGGCGCGGGCGTGCGCGACCGTCTCGACCGTATGGTAGTCGGCGTGGAACGCGCGCGCGAAAAGCTCCTCGCCGTATCCCGTGGTGCCCACGGCATCGATCGCAAGCGTGACTCCCGCTGTCTCCCAGCGGTTCTTCAAGCTGACAAGACCCTGTTGGGCGACGTCGAGCGGTCTGCCGTTATTAGACGCGTAGAACGAATCGACAAGCTCACCCGCCTCATCGACCAGGGCGAACTTGGTCGTCGTGCTCCCCGAATCGATACCGAGCGCCACACGCACCGTCTCTCCGGGCGCATACGCATCCGGACCCTTTGCCGGCGTCTCTTTGCCATGGCGTGCCGTAAAATCCGCCTGCTCGGCAGGTGTGGCAAAAAAGGGCTGGGCAAGACGTCCCTCCCCGCTTGCGGGCGCGACCGTCTCGAGCTTATCCAGCCGGACAAAAGCGTCGGGAAGGTCGATCGGTTGGGACGATGCGAACATGTCGGTCAGCAACAGGGCGGCACCGCGCGCGACCATGATCTGCGGATCGCGCGGGACGATAACCTGATCGTCCGATAGATTCAGTTGCTCCCGGAACACGCGGACCAGTGTGGGGTTGTAGGCGAGCGTACCGCCCTCGAAGATTACCGGTGGCTCGATGTCGATACCCTGGGCCAGACCGCCGATCGTTTGGCGGGCGACCGCGTGAAGCGCCGAAAGCGCCAGGTCGGTGGCAGGAATGCCCTCGTTGAGCAGCGGCTGGATATCGGTCTTTGCGTACACGCCGCAGCGGCCCGAGACCTCGTGGACGGTCGT
Organism: uncultured Collinsella sp.; assembly: GCA_900551975.1. GTDB lineage: Bacteria > Actinomycetota > Coriobacteriia > Coriobacteriales > Coriobacteriaceae > Collinsella. Next base: position 1,022 of record URYA01000050.1, read on the forward strand.
TCCCCGGCTTGCGAGCTGCTCGAACTCGCCCGATTCGGTGCCGACCCCCATGAGCTTTGCCATCTCGTCGATAAATGCACCGGTACCGCCTGCGCACGAGCCGTTCATGCGCATGTCGGCAACCTCGATGTCTCCCTTATCGTTGGTGCGGAAGAAGATCATCTTGGCGTCTTGGCCGCCCAGCTCGATGGCGCAGCGCGTCTGCGGATAGAACCTGCTGATCGCGAGCGCGTTGGCGACCACCTCCTGAACGTACGAGGCGCCCAGCGCGGTCGCGATATCGCGCGCACCCGAGCCGGTCACCGCAACGCGCAGCGACTCATGGGGAAAGCGCTCGGCGAGCTCGCCGAGCATGGCGCGCACGCTCGCTGTCTGACACGCCCCGTGGCGGCGATATCCCCACCACGCCTCGGTCATATCCTCGTGCATCGCGTAAACTTTGGTCGTCGTCGACCCTACGTCCAGTCCTACTAGCAACGCCATAATGCTCCGTCTCTCGCATTTTTCCCGCTAGAGATATACCACTCTACGTAATACAACAGACTGTTGTATTTAAACTCCGTATAAAAAGCGGCTGCCGAAACGCTTCAGCAGCCGCCGAATGCACCAACAGATTGTTCTGCGCGCTAGCACGTCGGGCAACGGAGCAGCACGGGCCCTCCGGTCATGCGCACCGCTCACGCCCGCGATGTCGCCGAGAGCTATCCACGCTTAGGGCTCCAACCAAGCAAGTCGCCCGCACTCAGCAGATCCCTAAGCGAGCTACTCGCACTCAGGAGCCATAGCCTGCTCCAAGAGCTCGGCATGCTCCTCCTCGAAAACCGTCCCCACAGGGAAGGCGCGACGGAAGACGAAGCGGGAAATCGGACCGGCTACCAAAAGGTTCCACGGCAGCGCCATCACAAAATTATGCGGGATGTTGATCATCCAGATCGCGGGCACGGAATACAGGTTCGCAAGGATGCCGCCGGGCATGTGCGTCAGACCCTCACAGGCACCGTACAGCGACATGATGATGACCATGGGAACGACCATGCAGGAGCTGACGGCGAGCGTCATGGCAAGTGGCGAGCTCTTGCCCGGCGTGACCAAGTACTTAAAGGCGAAACCCTTGGCGAGCGGGCTGGCGACGAACCAGTCGCAGCACATGGCAAAAATGTAGGCAACGGGGAAGCCGAGCCACGCAGTGGCAACGACCTCGCCGTTGATGGCCCCGTGCTGCAGGGCAACGTTGTAGATGCTCATCCAGAGCACCATGCAAAAGCACATGATAAAGGTGAACAGCAGGCTCTCTCGTTTGTTGATAGGCATAAAGGGCAGATTCCTCTCTGTGTTGTACCGCGGCGCCACGCAACAAAAACGGGCGGGCAAGATGGAGCTGTTGGGACTTCATCTCGCCCGCCCGTGTTACGCGCGTCTGCGACTACTTATGTGGTGGAACTACCCTAACACGAACGGCGCGCGCTTCGTAAGCGTTGAGTTTGTGGAGATGCAGGACACCAAAACCCCCGACCCCATAAGTTGCGGTGGAATACGGACTGTTTTGACCCTTTAAGCAACAATTCAGTCCCTATTTCACCGCAACTCATTTGGTGCAAAGTAACCTGTCCCCCTTGTACCAATTAGCTGGTGTGGCGCCAGCGAGGGTCGGTGAGCGTACGCGCCACACCCAGTCCAACGGGCAGAAACGCTACGATGAGCACTGCGCGCACAAACCAGCCGAGCATATTGACCGTGTCGAAGGTGCACATGTAATACATCGAGCGATACAGATACAAGCCCGGCACCATAATGACAATCGAAGGCACCGTGAGGGCGATGCGCGGGTAGGTGAGCTTGACTTCAGCCAAGCTTGCGAGCAGCCCCGATACCAGCGCGCCGATAAACGCTGCTGCCTCGGGAGGCATTCCCGTGCTGAGGCCCAGGAAGGGAATCATCGTCGGCGCATCGACAAGGGTCAGACGCAGGGTATTGGACACGGCGCCGATCAACCCAGCTGCCGCGGCCATCTTTACCGGGCTGTTGAACATCACCGAGAAGCCGAATACGCCAACGAAGCTCATCACCACGCGCAGGAGCGTAAGGGCAAGCGGCGAAAGGCCCAGTGGGGCAAAGTCGTCCGGCGCCAGGCCAACACACTCGGCAACCATCCAACCTACGAGGGTCGCCATCACAATAATCGATACGGCATATGAAAGGCGCTCGATACCGCTTCGCATGTCGAGCTTGGCGATGTCGAGGCCCGCCGTAATGAGCGGAAAGCCGGGAATCACAAAGAGCATGGCGCCGATATAGCCTTCTTGGTGCGACATTGCCCCCGGTATGACCTGGCCAAGGCCGAGCAATGCCAGCAGATACGAAACGCAAGCGAGCGCAACGCCGGTCGTCAGCGCGCTGAACTGACCAAGGCCTTGCTTGAGAATATGGGAGCGGGCAAAGTTGCCGACACCCGCGCCCACGAACGCGCAGGCCATCTCGATAGGGCCGCCGCCGAGCAAAAAGACGAAGGCGCCGCAAGCACAGGCTGCCGCAAGGCCCTGTTGCCAGGGAGAGTAATCAGGCTTTGAGCTCTCAACGGTCCTGAGCATCTCGTGATACTCGTGTACCGTGAAGCGACGACCATAGGTCTCGATTTCCTTGAGGAAACTCTCCATCATCCAAATGCGATGGGTATTGACTCCCGTTGTGGGCAGGCTGACAACCTCGTTAAAGCAGTGGCCATCTTCGATGCAAGTGCACTCAAACGACAGAAGACTCAGGTCGACGTGAATCGTGACGCCGAGTACGGCAGCAACACGATTCATGGTATCGCGCACGCGCCAGGCACCTGTTCCGCTTGCCAGCATAAGCATGCCGGTGCGGCAGATGATGGATGACTTATCGGTGAGTGGCGCATCGACGGCAAGCTCATCGCCTGCCGTCACGATCTGGTGCCAGTCAGTTTTCATATGGAGCGCGCCGGCACGAACGCCGTGGTGCATGGGGGCTCTCGAAAGCAGCGAGTCAAGGCGCGAAGGCTGTGGGGGCTCCGCTGATCCGACCTCGTCCTCGTCGGGCTCTTCATCAATAAGGTCGAAAGTATCGAGCGCCGCCGGCTCGCGACGGTCGATCAATTCCTCGTCCTCATCATCAAAGTAGTTGAACTGATCGAGCATGTCCTCTTCGATTGCACGCTCGCTCGCGTCGTCCATATAGACGCTCCCTTCCTACCGACTAACCCCCATCCTAGGCAGCAACGGCTAAAGGAAACATAAAAGAGACGACTGTCATGCGAGCCATGTGCGCAATATCCGTTGGGTAGTCGTTTAAGAACGTCCCCAATGACTACATCGATGTTCTAAGTGTCAACCAAGTCAACGCCGCAGGTAGAGGACGGACAGCGAGCGACGTCCAGGGCGAACAAGTTGGCATGAAAAAGGCAAGGCATAGACCTTCTGGTCATGCCTTGCCTTTTGAATGACAAATTGTCGCCCTGGGCGGCGCGCAGCGTCGAGCCGTTACGCGGTTCGTAGAACCGCGTAACTAGTTAGTACATCTTTGCGCCGGCGGGGATGGAGGCGTCGAGCTGGATCAGGTTGAGGCGCTCCTCGCCCTCCTCCTCGTGGACAGCGCTGATCAGCATGCCGCAGCTGGGAATACCCATCATCTTGCGCGGAGGCAGGTTGGTGATGGCGAGCAAGGTCTTGCCGACCAGGTCCTCGGGCTCGTAATAAGCGTGAATACCGGAGAGGATGGTGCGGTCGGTACCGGTACCGTCGTCGAGCGTAAAGTTCAGCAGCTTCTTGGACTTCTTGACGGCCTCGCATGCCTTGACCTTCACAGCGCGGAAATCGCTCTTGGAGAAGGTATCGAAGTCGACGAACTCCTCGAACAGCGGCTCAACGGCGATCTTGGAGTAATCGAGCGTGGGCTTAAGCGACTTAACGAACGGGCTCGCGGCGTTGCCGGCCTCGGCAGCCTTGGCGGCAGCGGCACCGGACTGGAAACCCTTCTCGGGCTTCATGTGCGGGAACAGCAGCACGTCGCGGATGGAAGCCTGGTTGGTGAGCAGCATGACTACGCGGTCGATACCGATGCCAATACCGCCCGCAGGAGGCATACCGTACTCGAGGGCGCGCACGTAGTCCTCGTCATACTCCATGGCCTCATCGTCGCCGCCGGCCTTCTCGGCCATCTGGGCAGCAAAGCGCTCAGCCTGGTCGACCGGGTCGTTGAGCTCGGAGAACGCGTTGGCGTACTCGTGACCGGCAATAACCAGCTCAAAGCGGTGCGTCAGGCGCGGGTCGTCCTCAAAACGCTTGGCAAGCGGGCTGACCTCGATGGGGTAATCGCACACGAACGTGGGGTTGACGATGGTGTCCTCGCCCAGCTCATCGTAAATCTCGGCGATGATCTTGCCAGCAGTCCACTCGGGTTTGATCTCCAGGCCCTTCTCGCGCGCGGCGGCAGCAAGCTCCTCGACCGGCGTGTCAATGGTGACCTGCTTGCCGAGCACGTCGGAGACGATGTCGGTCATGGGACGGCTGGCCCACTCACCAGAAAGGTCGATGGTCTGGCCCTGGTACTCGATGACCTCGGGGTTGCCGATGGCTTTGTTAGCCGCCTTAATGACACCCTGGGCGAGCGCCTTCATGCCCTCGAGGTCGGAGAAGGCACGGTAGGCCTCCATCGTGGTGAACTCGGGGTTGTGGGTAAGGTCCATGCCCTCGTTACGGAAGATGCGGCCGATCTCGAACACGCGCTCAAAACCACCGACGATGCAGCGCTTGAGGTGCAGCTCGGTGGCAATACGCAGGTAGCACTCCTGATCGAGCGCGTTGAAGTGCGTGATGAACGGCTTAGCAGTAGCGCCGCCCTGGATGGTCTGCAAGATGGGGGTCTCGACCTCCATGTAGCCGTCGGACTCCATAAAGCGACGGAAGGTGGAGAGAATCTGCGAACGCTTACGGAAGGTCTCGCGAACGTCGTCGTTGGCGATCAGGTCGACATAGCGCTGGCGATAGCGGGTCTCCTTGTCGGAAAGACCGTGGAACTTCTCGGGCAGCGGACGAACGGCCTTGGCAAGCAGGGTCGCGCTCTTAGGGGCAACGGAAAGCTGGCCGCGCTGGGTGCGCACGACAACGCCGGTCACGCCCAGGATATCGCCCAGGTCGAGGGCCTTGAGCGTATTCCAGGCAGCCTCGTCCATGTCGTTGATGCGGCAGAACAGCTGAATCTCGGCAGTCGCATCGCGCACGACGATGAACATAATCTTGCCCTGACCGCGCTTGGCGACCACACGGCCGGCGATCTTCACGACATCCTCGGTGTCCTCACCATCGGCAAGATCGGCGTACTTAGTCTCGATATCGGCGACGTAGTCCTCAAGCTCAGAGTGCTCAGGATAGGGGTTCTGGCCCGCCTCGAACAGGGCGGCGCGCTTGGCCAGGCGGGTGGCGCGCTCGTCGTTGAGCGTCGATGCCTGATCGGCGGCGTTCTGGTTCTCTGCCATAAGTTAGCTCCTCAAACTAAAACGCTCCCCAGGATTCGGTCCCAGGGAGCGAAAACATACCTTTACGCGGGACCGTGGTCTAGCGTGCGATCTTGGCGATGGTGTAGACGCGAGTCTTGCCGGAAGGCGTAACGACCTCGACGGAATCGCCCTCGCCGTGACCAATGATGGCGTGACCGACCGGAGACTCGTTGGAAATCTTGTGCTCGAGCGAGTTGGTCTCGGTGGTACCGACGAGCGTGACTTCCATGACCTCGCCGTTGGGATCAATCAGCGAAACGGTGGAACCGATGGAGACGGTCAGATCGCCCGTGGTGGCAGCAACCTGAGCGTTGGCGAGGATGGCCTGGATCTCGGCAATACGAGCGGCGTTCTGGGCCTGCTTGTCCTTAGCGGCATCGTACTCGGAGTTCTCCGAAAGGTCGCCGAACGCGCGGGCTTCCTTGATGTCCTCGACGATCTCCTTGGCGTAATCGCCCTCACGCCAAGCGAGCTCCTCGACGAGCTTCTGGCGGCCCTCAGCGGTCAGTACGATCTGGCTTGCGTCCATACGGATATCTCCCCAACTCTGATCAAACAATCAACTGTCAACAAAACGAAAAAGACCGGCTAGCCTGCGGGCAAGCCGGTCAGGTGCTCACCCCAAAGGGATGGGACTACTCTGCGTCCGCGTCGCTGTCCTCTGCCTGCTTCTTCTTGGCAGCAGCGAGCTTGGCCTCGAGCTCAGCGATCTCCTTGTCCTCCTCGGACTGCTCGACCACGACCTCCTCGGCCTGCTTGGTCTCGGCCTTATCGTCGCCCTCCATACCCTCGCGGATATTCTTGACGGTAGAGCCGAGGGACTTGCCGAGCTTCGGCAGGTTCTTGGGCCCGAAGATAATCAGGACAACGACGAGAATAATGATGAGCTCAGGAGCCCTCAGTCCAAACATGTAGACCTCCACAATACAGCGAGACAAGCTCGAATGAGTATACCGCGGGTATCGCGGTATCACAACAATAGCTAAAAAAAGGGACCGCAAGAAGCGGTCCCTCCTCATGCTCTGGTCGGGTTGACTGGATTTGAACCAGCGACCCCTGCGTCCCGAACGCAGTGCTCTACCAAACTGAGCCACAACCCGTTAGCTCGACTATAGTAACAAAGATTTCCGTCGTGTGCTAGAGAAATTTTTACTTCTTTGGCACTTCGACGCGAACCGTGTTGGGAATGAGCTCCGTCGCGCAGGACCACCAGCCGTTTTGCTGGGCAGCGTCGGCAAGCCTTTCGGCCGTGACGGCGGTGTCGCAAATGGCAAACGAGCAGGCACCCGATCCGCACACATCTACAGCAACGGTGCCATCCTGTTTATGCAGCCAGTCGAGGACCGTTTGAATCTGCGGCTCCATCTGTGCGGAAATGACACCCAAGTTGTTATGGATGAGTGCATATGCCGTCTCGGCATCACCAGCACGCAAGGCAGAAGCTATCGCGCCGGGCTTGTCCACAGGCACCGGGGCCTCGTCAAAACGTCGATAGGCTTCAATTGTCGAAACACTTGCCTCGCGCGGCTTGACCAGCACGACGGGCGTTGCGGGCAGCGCGGGGTACTCAGCTGCCAGCACGTCTCCCCCACCTACGTAGAACGCAGGGCTCGCGTGCAAAAAGAACGGGACGTCAGCACCAATGCCCCGCGCAATGTCGTCGAGCGCTAGGTCGGTGCGATCAATGCCCCAGAGCTCCGCCAAGGCGACAATGACCGCGGCCGCATCCGTCGAGGGGCCGCCCAAGCCGGCGCACAATGGAATGCGCTTCTCAATCGTCACGCAGATGTTTGCCTCGCGACCATAATGCTCGACCATAGCAACCGCAGCCCGATACGCCGTATTCTTTTGCATGGGAAAATCTGATGCCGGAACCGTCTGGACAGTCAGCGCCTGCGCCGGCGTGACCGTCACGGTATCGAAAAGACCGACGGCTGCCATCAGGGAATCGACCCTGTGGTAGCCGCGGTCATCGCGCTCGGTATGAACCCCCAGGTAGAGGTTAATCTTTGCCGGCGCGGAAAGAGTCAGGGACCGATCGGTCACCGTTAGTGCTCCTCGAGCTGATTGCCGAGCGGGGTAAAGATATGCTCGCCGCTCTCGGGGTCGAACAGCTCGACCTGACCGGTGAGGACATCGATATACTGGTAGGACTGACGCGACTTGCGGCCGCGACGCTCGTCAACCTCGACAATGAAGACGGCCGGGTGGACGCTCTTGATGGTGCCCATGCGCTCGACGACGCGGGTGCGGCCCATGTTGGCCTTAACCTTGACGCGATCGCCCACCATATCGGTCAGCTTCTCGTGGATGTCGTCGACGTGATTGACTTCCATCTCTTCCATGAACAGGGCCTCCAGAAGGTGCAATTCAAAAAGGGGATAATACCCCTAAGATAGACAAAACTCTACTACTATAGCACCCTGCTGCCGTCATACGCAAGTAGCTAAATAAGCCCCGTCCCAAATACGTGCCAGACGACAATCTCGCATGACCAGTTGTTACGCGGTTTGGTAAAACCGCGTAACCTAAAGGTTGTCGGTGTCCAAGACGATGGTGAATGGGCCGTCGTTGACCAGGTCGACCTTCATGTCGGCGCCAAAGATACCGTGCGCCACATGCTCAACGTCCTCGCGTACAAGCGTCAGGAAGTACTCGTAGAGCTCGTTGGCGACATCGGGGGCGCCGGCATCCGTAAACGATGGGCGGCGGCCGTGACGGCAATCGGCAAACAGCGTGAACTGCGACACCACGAGCACCTCGCCGTCGACATCGGCAAGCGCCAGATTGGTCTTGCCGCTCTCATCCTCGTTGATGCGCAGGCCGCGGAGCTTGCCCCACAGCTTGTCGGCCTCGGCACGCGAGTCCCCGTGACCCACACCAAGCAGCACCAGGTAGCCGCGTCCAATGCGACCCACACACTCGCCGTCGACCGTCACGCCGGCGTTGAGCACGCGCTGCACCACCGCACGCATGGCCTACTCCTCGCCCGTCAGCTTGGCGGACAGATGCTCGAGCGCGTGAAAACGATGGCTGATGGCGTTCTTCTCGTCCGCCGTCAGCTCGGCCATGGTCTTGCCCGGCGTGTCGACCGGCAGGAACAGCGGGTCGTAGCCAAAGCCGTGATCGCCGCGGCCCTCGTGTGCGATAGTGCCCTCGCAGGCGCCCTCACCATAGGTGACCAAACCGTCCGTGTCGATGAGCGCAACGACGCTCATAAAACGCGCGGTGCGATCCTCGTCTGCCACGCCTTCCAGGTTAACGAGCAGCTTGGCGTTGTTGGCGGCATCGTCGCCATGCACGCCCGCATAGCGTGCGCTA
>URYA01000051.1 GCA_900551975.1 uncultured Collinsella sp.
GGGCGTGTCGAAGCCGGCTTCCTCGTTGACGTATGCCGCGGCGGCGTCGAGCGCGCTGCCCTTGGCCGAGGCCTGCATGATGACCATGTTGGCAAGTGGCTCCAGGCCTGCCTCGCGGGCCTTCTGTGCGCGGGTCATGCGCTTTTTGCGGTAGGGCTTGTAGAGGTCCTCGACACGCTGGAGCTGCGTGGCCTCGCGAATTTGCTGTTCGAGCTCGGGCGTAAGTTTGCCCTGGGCGTCGATGAGCAGAATGACGTCCTCTTTGCGCTGTTCAAGATTGCGCAGGTAGGACAGGCGCTCATCGAGTGCGCGCAGGGCGACGTCGTCCATGCCACCCGTGGCTTCCTTGCGGTAGCGCGAGATAAAGGGGATGGTGTTGCCCTCGTCGATGAGCTTGACGGCTGCCTCGATGTTGGCGGCCTTAAGGTTGAGCTCGTGGGCGAGCTGGGCGATAAGATCCATGGGACTCCTTGCGTTTAAGGTGCGTTTGCAGCACAGGGCTACCAAGGATACCACCCGTTTCAAAAGACTGTTTTGGGCCCGCGCCACGAAAACGACCTATCGACTACGTTTGAACCGTATGGGTCGACCATCCCCCGGTTTTCCGAAAATGCGCAAGCCGTCTACCTGCGCTTTTGATTTTAGGAAATTCGGCATGGTTGAGGGCGGTCGGTTAAACGTAGTAGATAGGCCCATTTCGTGGCGAACGAATCAAGCCGAGGTGCAAAATAGCCCCCGCCCCAGAAAAATCGTCGGCAAGGTAGCAAAATGCCCCGCGGGCAGGAGGCTGCTCGCGGGGCAAAGAAGAGGGGCTTATTGGTGGCGGACCGAGGGGTTCGGCATGGGGTTTGCCGCGGTCTGCCCTAAGGCATTACAGCTCGACGAGCTGGCCGGTCTCGGCGGCCTCCTTGATAGCGTTAAGCAGCGTGAGCGTCTTGACGTTATCGGCGGGGGTCACGACGGGCTCGACCTCGCGGCGGACAACCTTCACAAAGTGCTTGAGCTGCATCTTGTGCGGCAGTGCCGGGTCGACGGCCGGAATCTCCATCTGCAGCGGCTTGTGCCAGTTAGAGGCGCCGTCGTAGGAGAACTGGTGCAGGCGGGGCAGCGACAGGGCGCCCTTAGTGCCGCCGATAAAGTAGGCGTCGGCGTCGAAGGGGCGGTACTGCGGATCCTCGCGAGCGGTTGCCTCCCAGTTCCAGGGGCTGGCGGGGGCGTCGGAGATGGTCATGCTTGCGAGCGCGCCATCGGCAAAACGGACGTTGACCACGGCGGAGTCCTCGGTCTCAAAACCGCGGGCGGCGCTGGACTGCATACCCTGGACGGCAACGGGCTCGCCCAGCAGATAGCGGAGCAGGTCGACGTCGTGAACCAGGTTGACCAGGATCGGGCCGGCACCCTTCTTGCGGCGCCACTCGACATCGAAATACTCGTCATTCTTATAGATCATGTAGTGGAAGCTCGACACGGTGAGCTTGCCCAGCTCGCCGGACTCGATGATCTCCTTGGCCTTGTTGACGAAGGGGTTGTGGCGACGGTGCTGGCCCACGAGCACGGGCACGCCGGCGGTCTCGGCCTCGGCGGCGAAAGCCTGGGCATCCTCAAGATCGTTGGAGATCGGCTTTTCGACCAGCGGCACGATGTTGCGCTTCACAGCCTCGCGAGCAACGCCCAAGTGCAGGTCGTTGGGGGTGGCGATAATGACGGCCTCGGGCTTGACCTCGTCCATCATCTGGGCGGGATCGGTGTAAAACGGCACGCCGGCAGTCTCGGCCGTGGCGCGGGCGCCCTCAAAGGCGTCGGCGATGGCGACGAGCTCGGCCTCGGGCTCCTCGGTGACAAAGCGGATGTGGTTGCGGCCCATGGCGCCGGCGCCGATAACGGCAATGCGGACGGGGTTGAGCTCAGACATTTCGACTCCTTAATATTGTTGACCGGTGGAATGTGACAAAGGGACTGTCCCTTTGTCACGTCGGTAAAACTAGGCGGACTTCTTCTTGCTGTCGGAGACCATCATGTAGACGGTGAGCACGACGGCGATGGCGGCGATCACAATGGCGCCGTAGAAGGACTGCTGGTAGGCGGCGCTGCCGGCCTCGGCGTGATACAGCACGGCAGTGATGGGCTGGCTGATCCAGGGGGAAGCGGCGTAGCCCAAAAACATGATGCCGTAGTTGACACCGATGTTGCTGGTGCCAAAGGCGCCGCCGGTGAGCGGCGGGTAGATGACGAGCAGGGCGCCAAAGCTAAAGCCGAGCAGGGCGAGCGCAACAAAGAACATGGCCTGCGTAAAGCTCATCGACATGATGACGAGTGCGACGATGGTGACGACAAGGCTGATGAGCAGCGACTTATAGGCGCCGAGCTTGTCGATGATCTGGCCAAAGGACAGACGGCCAACCAGGTTGGCGCAGGTGTTGACGGAGACCACCACACCGCCGAGGGCGACGGCCGCGGCGCTCGTGGGGTCGGCGAAGAGCTGGACGGCGGCGATGGAGGCAACCTTGCCCACGAGCAGGGTGCCCGCGGTGGCGGCAAAGGCGAAGGTGACGATGAGGACCCAGAAGCGCGGGGTCTTGACCATCTCGCCCGGGGTGAGGTCGCCGAAGGTGCCGGCATGCGCGCCGCCCTTGGGGGCCTCGAAGCCCTCGGGCAGCCAACCGGCCTCGGGGGCCTTCAGGAACAGGGCGGAGGCGGCGATCATCACAAAGAAGATGACGCCGAGCGCCTTAAGGGCGCCAAAGATGCCCAGGCTCGGGATGAGCAGCGAGGCGAGCACCGGGGACAGCACGGCGGGGCCGGCGGTCGAAGCGGCCAGGGTGATGCCGGAGGCGAGGCCCTTCTTGTCGATGAACCACTTTTGGCCGGTGGTGAGCGCCGGGTTGTAGCCCAGGCCGTTGCCGATGGCGGCGACGAGCGAGAACCACAGGTAGAACTGCCACGGCTCGGTGACGGTGCCGGACATGAACCAGCCCAGGCCGTAGCACACGGCGGCGGCGATAACGACGTTGCGCGGGCCGATCTTATCGGAGATGCGGCCGGCGAAGATGCCCGTCACGGCCATGATGGTTTGAAAGACCGGGAAGGCCCAGGTGAGGGCGCTCGACCACTCGGGGTAGACGGCGAGCAGGTTCTTGCTCACGACGGAATACAGCGCGATGGAGCTGATGAAGAACATGGTGACGCACGCGGCGGAAAGCACGACGGCGCGACCCTTGTTGGAGTTGGTGGAAGCCATTGGACTCTTTCTGATCGATACGGGGGAGGAGCGGGCGTGTCCGCGGGACCTCCCTGTCAGGTTGGTTTACTGGTCAGTCGGCTTGGCGACGCCGGACTCATCGGACCAGAGCTCGACACCCTTGTTCTTAAGGTAGTTGTCGGCATAGGCGCGACGGCCGCCGGGCTTGGCGGTGAGGTCGCCCATCATGTTGGAGAAGCCGCCGTCGACCTTGATGGCGTCGCCGGTGGTGAAGTCCGAGCGCGTGGACGCCAGGAACATGACGGCGTTGGCGATATCGCTGACCTCGCCGATGCGGCGCGTGGCGATCAGACGGCTGCGGCTCTTTTCGACCTCGGGGTCGGCGTAGAAGTTGGCCGACATCGGGGTCTTGACGAAGCAGGGTTCGACGCAGTTGGAGCGGACGCCGTAGGGGCCCCACTCGGCGGCGAGCATCTTGGACATCATGTTGACGCCCGCCTTGGTGGAGCTGTACACGCCCGAGAACGTCTCGGGGGAGTGGCTGGCAACGGTCGAGATGTGCACCAGGCGACCCTGGCCGGCCTTGATCATCTCGCGACCAAAGCGCTGCGAGGTGATGAAGTAACCGGTGAGGTTGACGTTGATGACCTCGTTCCAGTCGGAGAGCGGCAGGTCCTCCATGGCGGCGAAGCGCAGGATGCCGGCGGTGTTGACGAGGACGTCGACATGGCCGAAGTTGGCGATGGTGGCATCGACGGCGGCCTGAACCTCGGCCTCGTCGGTGGCGTTCATCTTGTAACCCTCGGCGTGGATGCCAAACTCGGCGGCGAGGTCGGCGGCTGCAGCCTTGACCTTTTCCTCGTCCAGATCGAGCAGGACGACGTTGGCGCCGTTGCGGGCGAACTCGCGGCAAATCTCGACGCCCATACCGCCGAGCGCGCCAGTCACGGCGCAGACATCGCCCTCGAGCTTAAGCCAATTGCTCATAGGAACTTCCCTTCTTGTGCCTCCCGGTGGGTCGCTCCCATTAACCGACCCACGTGGTTTTCGCTGGTTATCGTATGCTTTGCATTTGCGCAGGTGAATTGCATATTTGTTAGAATGGCGTTAACCGTAGGTTTACACTGTGTGATGCAGTTTTTTCTCAATTGAGCGCGTGACCTGCCAAAACGACCCCCCTTCGGCAGTTCATTGCCATGCGTCTGGAAACGGGAGATTGACGTGTACGATCGACGACTCGAGGCCATATCGGCCGCCGCGGAGCTGGGAAGCTTCTCACGGGCGGCGGCAAAATTGCGCGTGTCGACCCCGGCGCTCGTCAAGCAGGTGTCGGGCTTCGAGGCCGAGTTCGGCATCACACTGTTTGAACGCTCGCACTCAGGCGTCAAGGTGACGCCGGCCGGCGCGCTGCTGGTGGACGACGCGCGCTCGATCATGCGGCAGTCCGAGGACGCGCTGCGCCGCGCCCGACGCGCGGCGGGCGATGGCGGTGCCGTGCGCCTGGGCGTGTCGATGATGTGCCCGGGGCGCCAAACGCTGTCGATGTGGTCGGGCGTACACGAGCTGGAACCGTCGCTGCGATTTGAGATCGTGCCGGTAAGCGACCTCTATGACGAGCGCGAGACCGTCATGCGCAGCCTCGGTCGTGAGGTCGATGTGGTGCAGTCGAGTTTTTCGACCCCGCGCTGGGGTGACGCCTGCCAAAAGCTCCGCATTGTCAACGTGCCGTTTTATATCGACCTGCCGCGCACGAGCCCGCTGGCGCGCAAGAATCGCATTACGGTCGCCGACTTGGAGGGTATGCGTCTGCGCGTGCTCCGCCACGGCAACGACGCTATGGACAGCCTGCGTATCGATCTGTTGGCCGACGGCGGCGTAGACGTGATCGACGTGGACAGCTTTGACTTTGCGCTCTTTAACGAGGCAGAGGAAAAGGGCGACGCGGTGCTCACCTGCGGCGCATGGTCGGGGGTGCACCCGGCCTTTGTGGGCGTGCCGTTCCTGTGCGGGCGAGAGGTGCCGGTCTTTTTGCACTATCCGCTCGAGCCCACCCTCCAAGTACAAAAATTCGTCAACGCCATGGCCCAACTCCTCAAGTAGCCAAAAGAGTCCCGTCCCAAATTAGCTACCCTTTGCTACGGGTTTAGCGGTCCTCGCGTTGCGGCCCGGCTGCCTCGGCTGTCTTTACGCGGTTCTTATCGACGTACATGTTCTTGTCGGCCTGGGAAAAGAGTTCGCGCATGGTAGGCGGCTCGTCAAAATCGCTGGAAAGCGCATAGCCCACCGCGTAGCTGATGGGCATATCGGGGTGGACTTCGGAATACTCGTTCACGTTCGCGCGAATCCGAGCGAGACAAGATTCCACAGCGGCTCGGTCGGCATCCCGCAGCACCGCGATAAACTCATCGCCGCCGTCGCGACCCACAAAGCACGTCTCCGACGCCACACTTCCCAGTTGTTGGGCAAAAGAGCGAATGTATTCATCGCCCTTCTCATGGCCGAAGTTGTTATTGACCATATGCAGATTGTTAAGGTCGAAGACGCACACCGCAACGGGCTCCTCCGCGGAGACAGGCTGCTCCTGCCCCAAGATCTCCTCGCACTTGTTCTTGTTGGGCAGCCCCGTGGCTTCGTCGAGATAGACTTTGCTCTGCAGTTCGCGATTGAGCGCGGCGGTGCGCACCGCGCGAACGAGTTCGACCGCAAAGGTCGCCACCAAGCCCACGATGTCGATGATCACCAAGCCCTCGAGATAGTTGAGCGCCGACGCCTTCTCCTGAGAGTAGTCCTCTGCGAGTCGCGTAGCATCGTCGCAAATGCCAAAGAACTCCTCGCTCATGGAGATGATGTCGGTGTTCTCATAGCCGACTTCGCGCACGCGGATGATCTCGGTGCAAAGCTCATCAAAATAATTTGCAAGCTCGGTCATTTTTGCCTGATACTCATCGTCGTCGAGACGGACGAGGTTGAGGTCGTCACTTCCGTAACGCAAACCGTTGATGTATGAATCCACGGCTTTGAGCAGGTCATCTTGAGGCTGGCCCGCATCCTCGAGCTTAACGATTCGCTGCGTGGTACCGCGCACCAGACCGGCGTAGTTGACCACACGCGCCGTGCCCTGGATATCGGAGACGAGCAGCATAACATTGATGAAGAAGAAGATGAGAACTGCCGTGAGCACCATCATGAGCAGGCGCACCGCCTGGCCGGCCTTCTTGGCGACAGAAGTATTCACAAGTTCACTCCCCTAAATGACAAAAGAACAGGTAGCACGCAGTGTGCTGAAATTCATGGGTGGTTAACTCTACCATATGGGCCAGCAGCCTCAAACTGCAGCAGACGCTCGTCCAAATTGGCGTGACGCTTGCCTTGTTGTTCTTGACCTGGCCGCGCTATCGGACATGCTTCTGGTCTTGGATCACCA
This sequence comes from uncultured Collinsella sp., assembly GCA_900551975.1. Taxonomy (GTDB): domain Bacteria; phylum Actinomycetota; class Coriobacteriia; order Coriobacteriales; family Coriobacteriaceae; genus Collinsella. Next base: position 6,624 of record URYA01000051.1, read on the forward strand.
TGGGAAAGCTCATCCCGTTTTGTGCGTCTAGAGTGGGATGCGGCTTCCCAAAGGTGCCGTTAGGGGAAATCACATCCCGGTTTACCCCCTTGAAATGGGATGCCGTTTCCCGGAGGGGGTTCAGCGGGAAACGGCATCCCATTTTGGGCCCGAAAAGTGTGATACGGTTTCCGGCCGGCATGAATAAAGCCTCCGCAGCCCGTGTGTGCTGCGGAGGCTTTATTCGTTGCGGTGCATTGTGTTTGGGTCGTTGAGATGAGTCGATTTGCCCCGAAAGAGGAGGGCATTGACCTTAGGGTCATGCCCGACGAATGAGCGGCAAATCGGCCATCTCGGCGAGCCGAACTACTCCAGCTCAAACGCTCCGGTATAGAGCTGGTAGTAATACCCGCGCTTGGCGATCAGCTCGTCGTGGTTGCCGCGCTCGATGATGCGGCCGTGATCCAGACAGATGATCGCGTCGGAGTTGCGCACGGTGGACAGGCGGTGCGCGATGACAAACGTCGTGCGGCCTTCCATGAGCTTGTCCATGCCGGCTTGCACGATGGCCTCGGTGCGGGTATCGATGCTCGACGTGGCCTCGTCCAGGATCATCGCCGGCGGATCGGCGACGGCGGCGCGTGCGATCGAGATCAGCTGGCGCTGGCCCTGCGACAGCTGGGCGCCGTTGCCGGTGAGCATCGTGTCGTAGCCGTCGGGCAGGCGGGTGATAAAGTCGTCCGCGCCGGCGAGCTTTGCTGCCGCGATGCACTCCTCGTCGGTGGCATCCAGATTGCCGTAGCGGATGTTATCCATCACGGTGCCGGTGAACAGGTTTACGTCCTGCAGCACCACGCCCAGCGAGCGGCGCAGGTCTGCCTTGCGGATCTTGTTGACGTTGATGCCGTCGTAGCGGATCTTGCCGTCGGCGATGTCATAGAAGCGGTTGATGAGGTTGGTGATGGTCGTCTTACCGGCACCGGTGGCGCCGACAAACGCGACCTTCTGGCCCGGCTTGGCAAACACGGACACGCCGTGCAGCACCTCGTGGTCGGGCGTGTAGCCAAAGTCGACGTTGTCCATGACCAGATCGCCACGCAGCGGCACGTACTCGATCTCGCCGGTTGCGCGGTGCGGATGTTTCCACGCCCACATGCCAGTGTGGTGGTCGGCCTCCTCGAGCTGCCAGGTATCGGGGTTCACCTGAGCGTTGACAAGCGTCACATAGCCTTCGTCGGCTTCGGGCTCCTCGTCGATGAGCTCAAAGATACGGTCGGCGCCGGCGAGGCCCATGACCACGGCGTTGATCTGCTGCGAGATCTGGCCGATCTGTCCACAGAACTGCTTGGTCATGTTGAGGAACGGCACCACGACGGCGATGGACAGCGCCATGCCCGAGATGCTCAGGTTGGGCACGCCCAGCGCTAGGAAAATGCCGCCGGCCAGTGCGACCAGCACGTAGAGCAGGTTGCCCAGGTTCATAAGGATGGGCATGAGGATGTTGGCGTACATGTTGGCCTTCTGCGAGACCTCGAAGAGCTTTTCGTTGCGCTCGTCAAAATCGGCTTCGGCGGCAGACTCGTGGCAGAATGCCTTGACGACCTTCTGGCCGTTCATGACTTCCTCGATATGGCCCTCGACAACGCCGAGCTCGGTCTGCTGCGCAATAAAGAAGCGCGCGGAGTTGGAGCCGAGCAGCTTGGTCATAAAGGTCATAAAGGCGACGCCGGCAATAATGACCAAGCACATCCACACGCTGTAGTACAGCATGATAAAGAACACCGTGACGATGACGATGACCGTCATGAGCAGGTTGGGCAGCGACTGGCTGATCATCTGGCGCAGCGTGTCGATGTCATTGGTGTAGTGGCTCATGATGTCGCCGCGCTGGTGCGTGTCGAAGTAGCGGATCGGCAGGTCCTGCATGCGGTTGAACATCTTCTCGCGCAGCTTCTCCAGCGAGCCCTGCGTGACGATGGCCATGGCGCGGTTCCAGAAGAGCGAGGACAGGATGCCGATGCCGTAGATGCAGGCGAGGGTGGTCACGAGCTGTGCGATCTTGGGCTGCGCGGCTCCCCAATCGCCCGACTGCCACGATTCGCTAATAATCTGCAGGGCGCTCTGAAGGAAGGTCGCGCCGATGGAGTTGATGATGGCGCAGAGCACCACGCCGGCGACGACGAGGGGCAAAAGCACGGGGTAAAAGCCAAAGAGCGTCTTGATGAGGCGCGACATGGTGCCGCCCTTGCGGTTGAGCGCGCGCTCGGCGGTCGTTGCCTTACTCATGTGCCTCGCCTCCTTCTTGGGTCTGAGCTTGCGTTACGGATGCCTCGGTGTCGGCCTCGACGGCCTCTTCGCCCTCGGCAGACATCTTGTTCTGCGAGGTAAAGGTCTCGCGGTAGATCTCGCTCGTCTTGAGCAGCTCGTCGTGGTTACCGATCTGCGCGATGCGGCCGCCCTCCATGACGATGATGCGGTCTGCGTCCTGCACGGAGCTAATGCGCTGGGCGATGATGAGCTTGGTCGTGTTGGGCAGATAGCTTGCCAGCCCTGCGCGAATCTTGGCGTCGGTCTTGGTGTCGACGGCGCTCGTGGAGTCGTCCAGGATCAAGATCTTGGGGCGACGCAGCAGGGCACGCGCAATGCACAGGCGCTGCTTCTGGCCGCCGGAAACGTTGGAGCCGCCCTGCTCAATCCAGGTGTCGTAGCCCTTGGGGAAGCCGTCGACAAACTCGTCGGCGCAGGCCAGATGCGCGGCCTCGCGGACCTCTTCGTCGGTGGCGTTCGGGTCGCCCCAACGCAGGTTCTCGGCAATCGTGCCGCTAAACAGCACGTTTTTCTGCAGCACCATGGCCACCTGGTGGCGCAGGGCGTCCAAGTCGTAGTCGCGTACATCCACGCCGCCCACGCGCACGGTACCCTCGGTGGCGTCGTACAGGCGGGCGATGAGGTTTACGAGCGTGGACTTGGCCGAGCCGGTGCCGCCGATGATGCC
>URYA01000052.1 GCA_900551975.1 uncultured Collinsella sp.
ACAGCTTTGGCAAGATCTTTGCCGTGACGCAGGAGCTCGACGTACTCAACCCACGCGACATCTATCGCAAGTGCTGCGAGCTTCTGGGCGAGATCCTCGAGAACGATTCGGTGGCGATCTACCATGTTTCGGGCGGGGCATTTGCGCGCCTGGTGGCAGCAAGTCCCGCGATTGCCGAAAATGCCGCACGCTCGCTCACGCTTGAGCAGCTTGCATCTCTTTTGGGCGACGGGGGTCGTTCGAACCTGTGGGTGAACCGTGAGCTGACGCCGGGGCTTCCCATGTTTGGATACGCGATCGAGCGCGACGGGGCACCCGCCGTGTTGATCTTTGTGCGTAGTGCGGCCGAAAACCAAATGACCCTCTATTATCAAAACCTGTTCCGCATCTTGTGCGGGCTGGTCGAAAGCGCGCTGGGCCGTGCCTTTGACTATGAGGCGGTGGCGCAGGATAAACGCTGCGTTGACGGCACTTGCGTGCTCAAGCAGGCGGCCTTTGGCCAAGAGCTCGCGGCGGAGCAGGCGCTGGCAGATAGCAAGATGGGGAGTTTTTTGCTCCTGCGCGTGGTACCGGGCATGGAGCCTGTCGGCGAGCTGGTGGGCGCAATTGGGTCGGCAATCCGCGAGAGCGACGCGGCGGGCTTGGTCGACGGCAACGTGCTCTACCTGCTTATGCGCCAGGCAAAGGCGTGCGATCTTCCCATTATCCGTAAGCGCCTGAGCGCAAAGCATATTGCGGTGGAGCCCGTCGACGGCGAGGGCATCGTGGCGCTGCTGCAGCGCATCGCTTACACCGGTGACGGTGAGGGGGGTGCCGCTTGATCTCGCTTGTCGTTGCTGCCGTCTTGCTGCTGATTCATTCGCTGGTTTGCCTGATGCTGTGGACGCTCATGAAGCTGGGCCTGCTGCCGGTGCGCGGGCACATGCTGGCTGTAATAGTGCTGGTGCCGCTGTGGGGCCCGTTGCTGGTGGTTTTGCTATCGGTGCGCAGCGCGGTGCTTGGCGAGTGGCTGAAAGAGTCTGCGCTGGAGTCGCTGCGCTTCAACGACGACCTGCATCGTAGTATGTCGGTACCGAGCGGTGAGGACGATGCAGGCGTAGTGCCGCTCGAGGAGGCGCTTATCGTCAACGACCCGGCATACCGGCGCCGCCTAATGCTCTCCATGCTCACCGAGGAGCCCGACGCGTACCTGGCGCAGCTGCAGGCGGCTAAGCTTAACGACGACGTTGAGGTGGCGCACTATGCCGCGACGGCGGTGGCGCAGATCTCCAAGGAGTCCGACCTTAAACTGCAGCAGCTGGAGCGTGCCTTTAAGACGGACCCGAGCGCGCAAAACCTCAACGAATACTGTGATTTTCTTGGTGAATACTTGGGCTCGGGCTTGGCTGAGGGGCGCGTTGCTCAGATTCAGCGCCAACAGTACGCGCGCCTGCTTGCGCGTCGCTGCGAGCGCGAGGATACCCTTGAGCTGCGCATTCGATACGCGACGGCGCTGGCCGATGTCGGACAGATCGACGAGGCGCAGGCCGTGACCGACCAGCTGGTACTCGACGTGCCCGAGGAGCAGGAGGTTTGGATGCTTTGCCTGCGCCTGGCCGTGATGCGCCGCGACGGTGACGAGGTCCACTGTGTGATCGATGCGATTGACAAGCAACATGTGTATTTGAGCGCCGACAACCGCGAAAAGTTGGCGTTTTGGCGCGATGGGGAGGAGGCCCGATGAGCGTGGCGCAACATATCCGAGACCGTGTGGGCCGCTTTCGTTGGATGGGACTCCTCGTGGTGTGGGCGGTCTTTATTGCCATGGCCGCCGTGCTGCTGGTGGAGCGTGCCGGCGTGCAGTACAGTGCGGGCCAGCATAGGCTGGGGATGCTTGCCGCCAACGACGCGGTGCCGGCCTCCTCGGCAATCTTTGGCCAAAAGCCCACGTGCCTGGTCATTACCGACTCGGACCAAGATGGCGTCGACGACGTCAAAGACCAGTTCGACCAGATTTTGCTGGACATGAAGATCGCCCATCGCGACGTGGATCTTGCCCTGGATGGTGCGGATGCCATTCCCTCGCTGACCTCCTTCGATCGCGTGATTTTGCTCATGCCGTCGCTCGATGGGCTCGGTACGCACCTGAGCGACATTATGAGTTGGGTGAGTGCCGGCGGTTCGCTTATGCTCGCCATGCCGCCGGATAACTCGAGCTATCTGCAAGTGATTGCCTCCAAGCTTGGCATTGAATCGGCCGGATATGACTATGTAAAAGCCGAAAGCATTGTGCCGAGTGAGGACTTTATGCTGGGCGGGGGAGAGCGCTACGAGCTCTCGGACCCCTTTGATTCGTCGCTTTCAGTATCGCTGCGCGAGACGGCGCGTGAGTGGGCTAAGACTGGCGATGCGGGCGCCCCGCTCATTTGGTCTAATGACTGCGGTAGCGGGCGCACCGTGGTGTGCAATATCGGTATCTACGACAAGGTCATGCGCGGCTTTTTCGCCGCGGCGATCAGTCTGCTGGGCGATGCTACGGCCTATCCGGTCATCAACAGCGCCGTGTTCTATTTGGACGACTTTCCTAGCCCCGTGCCCTCGGGCGATGGTACTTATATCAAGCGTGACTACGGCCTTTCCATTGCCGATTTTTACACCAAGGTCTGGTGGCCCGATCTGCAAAAGCTCGCGCAAAAATACGACATTCGCTATACCGGCGTGATGATTGAAAACTACGAGGACGCGGTCAACCAGACCGAGCCCGCGCGTCAACCCGATACCACACAGTTCCGCTACTTTGGCGGCATGCTGCTGCAGATGGGCGGAGAGCTGGGCTTTCACGGCTACAACCATCAGCCTCTGGCGCTCTGGGACACCGACTACGGCACGCTGTACGTCTACAAGACCTGGAAGAACAAAGAGACGCTCATCACTTCGCTCAACGAACTTATCGCGTTTCAGGACGAGGTCCTGCCCAATGCTCATGGCTCGGTTTACGTGCCGCCGTCGAATATCCTTTCGGCCCGCGCGCGCAAGCTTATCGGTACCGATGTTCCGCGAATTAACACCATTGCCAGTACGTATTTTGAGGATGGCACCGACCTGCCGTACGTGCAGGAGTTTGGCGTGGCGAGCGATGGCATTGTGGAGCAGCCACGTATTGTTTCGGGCGGCATGGTCGACGATTCCTATATGCGCCTGGCAGCCGTGTCCGAGCTCAACATGCACTACGTGAGCACGCACTTTATGCACCCGGACGACTTGCTCGATCCCGATCGTGGTGCCAAGGAGGGCTGGGAGGTCTACAAGGGCGGCCTGGTCGACTACCTGGAGTGGCTTACCAAATCCGCGCCCGACCTGCGGCACCAGACGGCGTCGGAGTGCTCCGGTGCCATCCAGCGCTTTTCGTCCGTGACGGTGAGCGTGGATACCAGCGCGGATGCCTGGACGCTCAGCCTGGGCAATTTCCACGACGAGGCGTGGCTCATGTTCCGCGCCAATAATGGCGAGCCGGGTGCGGTGACGGGTGGCGAACTGACGCACCTTACGGGCAATCTGTATCTGCTCAAGGCAAATGATAAGACCGTGACGATCGAGCGCAAGGAGGGTGGCGATAAATGAGAATCTGCTTGGTACTCGAGGGTTGCTACCCCTATGTGCACGGCGGCGTATCTACCTGGATGCATGGCTACATTACGGCCATGCCCGAGCACGAGTTTGTGCTGTGGGTGATCGGCGCGCATGCTGCCGACCGTGGCAAGTTTGTCTACGAGCTGCCCGGCAACGTGGTCGAGGTGCACGAGGTGTTCCTGGACGATGCCCTGCGGCTTTCGGGTGAGCAACATGAAGCCAGTTTTAACGACCGTGAGCGCGAGGCGTTACGCCGTCTGGTGTCGCTCTCCAATCCGGACTGGGACGTGTTATTCGATATCTTCTACCGCCGTCGCGTGCATCCGCTCTCGTTTTTGCAGAGCCGCACGTTTATGGATATCTTTCGCGACGTGTGCCTGGCCGAGTATCCCCTATGTAGCCTATGCCGACGCGTTCCACACCATGCGCTCCATGTTGCTGCCCGTGCTCTACCTGTTGGGCAGCGAGGTGCCGGTGGCCGATGTGTACCATACCATCTCGACCGGCTACGGTGGTCTGCTCGCCTGCCTGGGCTCAAGCGTTCACCATGCGCCGGTGCTGTTGACCGAGCATGGCATCTACACCCGCGAGCGCGAGGAAGAGATCATTCGCGCCGATTGGGTGGTGCCGTCGTTCAAGGACCGCTGGATCCGCTTTTTCTACCTGCTTTCGGAGGAAATCTACCGCCGCGCCTTCCGCGTGACGAGTTTGTTCCATAACGCCCGCAAGACGCAGGTCTATATGGGCTGCGATGCGGACAAATGCCTGGTTATCCCCAACGGCATCCAGTTCGACCGCTTTAAGGATATTCCCTTAAAGCCCGATGACGGCTGGGTGGACATTGGCGCGGTGGTGCGCTTGGCGCCCATCAAGGACGTCAAGACAATGATTTATGCCTTCTTTGAGCTGCACGAGCGCCTGCCCAAGGTGCGCCTGCACATTATGGGCGGCGTGGACGACGAGGAGTACGGCGCCGAGTGCCACGCGCTGGTCGATACCCTAGGCGTGCGCGACCTGATCTTTACCGGCCGCGTCAACGTGGTCGAGTACATGGAAAAGCTCGACTTTACCATTTTGACGAGCATCTCCGAGGGCCAGCCGCTCAGCGTGCTGGAGTCGCTTGCAGCGCGCCGTCCCTGCGTGACGACCGAGGTGGGCTGCTGCCGCGAGTTGCTCGAAGGCGCCCCGGGCGACGACTTTGGCGTGGCGGGTTTTGTGACGCCGCCCATGTATCGCAAGGGCTTGGCCGATGCCATGGAGCGCATGTGCGTGAGCCGCGCCCGTCGCATTGAGATGGGGGAGCGCGGGCAGCGTCGCGTTGCCACGTACTTTTTGCACGAGCAGATGCTCGCCAACTATCGCGCGCTGTACGACGAGACGGCGCGTGCGTTTGACCTGCCCAGAGAGGGGGAGTAGCCGGTGGCCGGAATCGGTTTTGAGCTTAAGCGCCTGTTTAGGCGCAAGGGCCTTTTTGCCACGATGCGCGCTTACGGCTACGCCGGCATTGTGTGCACGGGTCCCATGCTGTTGGGCGTGCTGCTCCAGGTGGGTATCTTGGTGCTGTGCGGTCTGTGGGGCGTAGGGCGTGCCAACCAGGATCTGCTGGTGTGCATGGTGACCTACACACTGCTGGCCTCGCTTTTGCTCACGAGCTTTTTCTCCATGCCGGTCACGCGCTTTTTGGCCGATATGTTGTTTGCCGAGCGCGAGGATGAGATACTGCCTTCGTTTTGGGGCTCCAACGCCATCATGCTCGTTGCGGGCACGGTGCTCTACGGCGTCTTTTTGCTGTTCTCGGGCGCCACGCTGCTGCAGGGGCTGCTGTGCCTGTGGCTGTTCAACATTATGATCGTCAACTGGAACGGCATGAGTTACCTCACGGCCATCAAAGACTACCGCGGCATCCTGTGCAGCTTTGCGGCCGCCATTGGCGTGGCGTGCCTGTGCGCCCTGGCCGCGCTGGCGCTGGGGCTGCCGCCGGTCGAGGGCCTGTTGGCATCAATTGCTCTGGGCTACGGCGTTATGCTCGCCTGGGACGTGGTGCTGCTATACCGGTATTTTCCTCAGAGCGACCGCAGCCCCTGGCTCTTTTTGCAGTGGCTCGATCAGTTTATGCCGCTGGCGCTTACGGGCCTGTTCACCAACCTGGGCCTCTTTGCGCATTTGGTGATAATTTGGGCCGGTCCCATTGGCGTGCAGGTCAAGGGCTTGTTTTATGGTGCGCCCTACCACGATGTGCCGGCGCTTATCGCGTTTTTGACAATCCTGGTCACGTCCGTCAACTTTGTGGTCTCGGTCGAGGTCAATTTCTATCCGCGCTACCGCGACTACTACAGCCTGTTCAACGACGGTGGCGTGGTGGGCGACATTGTGGTGGCCGAGGAGGAAATGCTCTCCACGCTCAACCGAGAACTGCGGTTTTGTGTGCTCAAACAGTTGTTTGTGACCGCGGCGGTCATTTCGCTCGAGACCACGGTGCTCTCGGCCCTACCGTTGGGCTTTAATAACCTGATGCACGGGTATTTTCGCACGCTGTGCGTGGGCTATGGCCTGTATGCCGTGGGCAATACGGTGTTGCTCATCTTGCTGTACTTTACCGACTACAAGGGGGCCGTGCTGGCCTCGGGGCTGTTTGCTGGTGTGGCCGGGCTAGCGAATGCCGTTTCTCTGCTCTTGCCGCAGCAGTTTTACGGCTTTGGCTTTTTGTTGGGTGCAGCGGTGTTTTTTATCGTGGCGCTGCTGCGGCTCGATACCTATACCGCCAACTTGCCGTATCGTATCCTGAGCCAGCAGCCCATGGTGGCGACTGACAAGACGGGCTGGTTTACCGAACTTGGCCGGGTGCTCGACCGTGTTGAGCAACGCTACGAGGCCAAGCGCGTGGGCGGTGAGCCGCGCAGTGCGTTTGAACGTATGGTGGTTCGCCTGTACCAAAAACATTGGGGAGGTTCTGATGATCGATAAGTTGATGTCTCGCCGCTGCCTGATCGAGGCGGCTGCCGGTGCGCTGTTGCTTTCGGGCTGCTCGTCTCAGGACGAATCCTCGACCAAAAAGGTCAAAAAGCAGGACAAGATTAAAAAGGCTGAGGCCTCGGGCGAGACCAAGCACCTTCGCGATAAGGACGAGCTGTACGAGGTCTACGACGACTCGGGCATTGTGACCATGTACCTGACGGTCTCGCGCGGTAACAGCTCCGAGAACACCGATCATAGCTGGGCCGAGATCAATACGTACTCGGTGTATGACTACGCCGACATGGGCGTGACGCGCTATCAGGTAATGGGGCTTTTGCAGGCGGGCGACGAAGACGGCCTGGTGGCCGGCGAGGTTGGTTATGGCGAGGAAGCGCCCAATGCTACCGTGCAGGTGCGCGGCCAGACGTCGAGCATGAACTCGCAAAAGAATTACAAGGTGGAGCTCAAAAAGGGCAAGGGTACCTGGCGCCAACAGCGCGCGATTGCGCTCAACAAGCACATGGGCGAGGGTATGCGTTTTCGCAACAAGATGGCCTATGACCTTATCCGCGGGATTCCCCAGATGATGGGCCTGCGCACGCAGTTTGTGCATCTGTGGGTGTGCGACCAGACCGAAAGGTCCAACGATACCTTTGAGGACTACGGCCTGTTTACGCAGGTGGAGCAGCTCAATAAGACGGCGCTTAAGGCGCACGGCTTGGATAAGAGCGGGCACCTGTACAAGGTGAACAGCTTTGATTTCCATCGCTACGAGGACACCATTAAGCTTGCCGATGATCCCGACTATAACCAGGCAAACTTTGAGGGCATGCTCGAGATTAAGGGCGATACGGACCACACCAAGCTCATCGAGATGCTCGATGCGCTCAACGACGAATCGCAAAAGATAGATAACGTGCTCGACACCTACTTTGATACCGAGAACCTGGTCTATTGGCTGGCGTTTCAGATCCTTACGGGCAACTGCGATACGCAGAACCGCAACTGTTATCTGTACAGCCCGCTCAACTCAAATACCTGGTACTTTTTGGATTGGGACAACGACGGCATGCTGCGCAAGCTGGAACTTTCTCTTACCGGGTTTTCGGACTACGCGAGCTGGGAGCGCGGCGCAAGCAACTACTGGGGCAACGTGCTGTTTAACCGCGCGTTGCGCAGCAAGGCGTTCCGCGGTGAGCTCGATCGCGCCGTCAAGGACCTGCGTACGTATTTGACCGAGACGCGCCTGACCAAGATGATCAAGCATTATCGCGAGGTTACCGAATCGCTAGTCTTTGCTTCGCCCGATATCGATAATCTGCCTGTCACCAAGGACCAATATGAGCAGATCGCCGCGGCGATTCCCTCCGAGATCGAGGAGAACTACAAGAGCTTTCGCGAGAGTTTTAAAAAGCCCATGCCTTTCTACATCGGCGTGCCGCAGATCGATAACGGCAAGCTGCGCATTAACTGGGATGCGTCCTACGATTTTGAGGCGCGCGACATTCGCTACACCGTTGAGCTTGCGCGCGACTATGCCATAAGCGACGTGGTCTTTAAGGCCGAGGATGTGCTGCTTCCCGAGGTGACCTGCGATGCGCCCGATACCGGCCAGTATTTTGTGCGCGTGCGTGCCACCAACTCCGACGGCTATACGCAAGATGCGTTTGACTACTATGTGACCGACGACGGCAAGCACTACGGCATGAAGTGTTTTTACGTGCAAGACGGCGGTAAGGTCGTGGAGGATACGTATGAGGAGGGCTAGCGCGCTGCTTGAGCGCCTGGCGGCACCGCCTGTGCGTGCCACGCAGGAGCGTTACCGCCACGAGCTCAAATATCTCATTAACGAGGGCGAGCACGCCGCGCTTGCCTGTCGCATGGCGCCTGTATTTAAGCTAGACAAACATGCGCGGGCGGGCGGTTACACCATTCGCAGCCTGTATTTTGACGACTACTGCAACTCGGCCTACGAGGAAAAAGACGCCGGCATTCTCATGCGCAAAAAGTATCGCGTACGCATCTATAACGGCAGCGACAAGGTGATTAAGCTCGAGCGCAAAAAGAAGTACGGTAGCTGGATCTATAAGGAGGACGCGCCGCTCACACGTGGCGAGTTTGAGCAGATTCTGGCTGGCGACTACGGCTTTTTGCTGAGGAGCCCTTATCCGCTCTGTCGCGAGTTCTACATCGAGTGCATCTGCAACATGATGCGCCCGTGGACCATCGTGAACTATGAGCGTGAGCCGTGGGTGATGGACGAAGGTACCGTGCGCATTACGTTTGACATAAACATGCACGCGGCGGTGGATCGCTGGCGTTTGCTCGACCTGGGCGGTTGAAATGATCCGCTGAGACCTTTCCAGTCGAATATTTTTCGGGCGAGGGTTGGGTATCATGGTGAAAGCGATTTCAACGACAGGGGTGCTCGTGGTAAAGATGAAAGATGTGGCCGAGTTGGCCGGCGTTTCGAGCGCCGCCGTCTCGCGCTACCTCAACGGCGGATATATCTCGGCGGACAAGGCCCAGCGCATTAAGCAGGCGATTGAACTGACCGGATACGTGCGGTCCAGCCAGGCTCGCGCGCTGCGCACCGGCTCCACCAAGCTCATCGGCGTCATCGTGCCCAAGATCAACTCGGAATCCGTGAGCCGCATTACCGCCGGCATTGGCCAGGTGCTCGGTCGCCGTGGCTACCAGATGCTGCTTGCCAATACCGATAATGCGGCCGATCGCGAGCTCGAATACCTCGATTTATTCCAAAACCATCCGGTTGACGGCATTGTGCTGGTGGCAACCATGATCACCGACGAGCACCGTCGCGCGATTGACTCGTGCCGTGTGCCCATTGTGCTGATCGGTCAACATGTCGAGGGCGCGGCGTGCGTGTATCACGACGATTACGAGGCCGCTTTTGAGCTGGGCCATGCGCTTGCGGGTCGCGTGGACGGCAAGATCGCTTACATTGGGGTTACCGAGGAGGACCGCGCGGCTGGTTATGACCGCCGTCGCGGTTTTGAGGCCGGCTT
>URYA01000053.1 GCA_900551975.1 uncultured Collinsella sp.
GCCGTCTATATCGGCAGCCCTAACGCACTTCACTACGAGCAGGCCCTTGCCTGCATCGCCGGTGGCAAGCATGTCATCGTCGAGAAGCCCTTCTGCGCCACCGAAGCGCAGGCGCTGGAAGTCTTCCGCGCTGCCGAGGCAGCAGGTGTCGTGGCCCTCGAGGCCATGCGTCCCCTCCACGATCCCGCCTTCCATGCCATCGAGGACGCCCTGGGCGAGATCGCTCCCATCCGCCGCGCCTCATTGCGCTTTGGCAAGTATTCCTCGCGCTACAACGAGATTCTCGCGGGGCGCGCCACCAATATCTTCGACTGCCACATGGCCTCGGGCTCCCTCATGGACATCGGCGTCTACACCGTCGAGCCCATGGTCGAGATCTTCGGCATGCCCTCCGGCCTTACGAGCATGACCACGCTGCTCGACCCCACCACGCGACAGCTCACGCACGGCCCCATCGACGGCTGCGGCTCCATTCTCGCCAGCTATGGCGGAGGCCGCATCTCCGTCGAGCTTGCGCATTCAAAGATCACCAACGATCTGCTGCCCTCACAGATCGAAGGCGAGCGTGGCACTATCCAGATTGACCATCTGTCCACGCCCCGCAACGTCCGCATCGACTATCGCGGCGACGTCGTACGCGGCTCAGCGACCGAGGCACCGCGCGAACAGGGCGACAACGGCCGCGTACTCGACCTGCCCAAATCGAGCAACACTATGGAATACGAACTCACAGACTTTATCACCGCCATCGGCGGCATCGATAACGTTAAGGAAGAGATTTGGGAGACCCCGGCGGGACGCCACGAGCTTGGCCACTACCGCGATGTCACGCTCGTCTCACTGCGCATCATGGATGCCGTGCGCCAGCAGGCCGGCATTACCTTCCCGGCCGACGCAGGCAAGCAGGCATAGCGATGGGCCTCTTCGATACGTTCTTCTCCAGCGTCACCGGCGGCAGTCGAGAGCCTCAAAAACCATCAAACGTTGAGCTCGAGCTGCGCCGCAGGCTTACTGTGCTCGCAAGCGACGAGGCCACTCAAGACACTCCCCTGCGCTATTTTCTGCGGTGGGAGGGCCAAGTCCAGGGCGTCGGCTTTCGCTTTACCAACACCAACCTCGCGCAGGCACGCGCGCTCACCGGCTGGGTGCGTAACATGGAAGACGGCTCAGTCGAGATGGAGATACAGGGAGCTCCGGCAAACGTTCTATCTCATCTCGAGGCGCTTCATGCCTCCTACGAGCGCATGGGAACGCGTTTTCGCCTCGTAGACGCCCAGGCCCGAGCCCCACTTGCCAATGAAGACGGTTTCACGCCTCGTTATTAGTATTGTGTGCTAAATACGGTATCATTTACCTACGACCGTTGATAGAAAAGAGGCGAGGCGCATGGCGGTGCAAAGAAGGAATACCAAGCAGCGAAAGCTGGTTCTTGACGCCGTGCGCCAAAGCTATAACCATCCCACCGCCGACGAAATCTACAACGCCGTGCGCGAACAGGATGACAAGATCAGCCGCGGCACGGTCTACCGCAACCTCAATCTCTTGGCAGATGCCGGCGAGATTCTCTCCATCAAGACGCCGGGCGGCAGCCGCTTCGATCGCACGATCGAGCCGCATGCGCATATCATCTGCACCTCATGCAGCCGCGTCATCGACGTACCGCTCCCCTTCGATGCCCAGCTCGACGCCAAAGCGTCCGAGCAAATCGGCTGGCACGTCACGTCGCACTACACCATCTTCGAGGGTCTCTGCCCCGACTGCCGGTAGATGTTTGGGACATGCCTACTCGGCAAGCAGGCGACGCAGTTCTTCTTCGACCGTGTGCACATAGCGGACGCGGTCGTTGATGCCACGCATAGAGGGATTGCAGCTCTCCATTAGATAAGGATGGCCCACTACGTTGAGCATGTCGCGGTCGTTCTCGTTATCGCCAAACGCCATCATCTCATCGGGCGAAATACCCAAGGCACGACCGTAATCGGCAAGCGCGGAACCCTTACCCGAATCAAAGCCGATAAAGTCCGTCCATTCGGTTCCCGACGTCATCACGTCAACACGGTCGCTAAAGAGGCGCTCGAAATACTCCAGGGCCGCCGGCTGATTCGCCTCGGGCGTCTGGAAGGCAATCTTAATGACGTCCTCTTCGATGTCCTCGGGACGGTCGACCACCGCCACATCGCAGTGGACCTCATAGCGCAAATGGTCGACAAACGCATCGTTGCCGCTCATGGTGTAGAGGTGTCCCTCACACGAAAGGGTCACGTCGGCATGGGGATACGCAACCACGGCATTCGCGATATCCATAGCAAGGCTACGCTCCATGGAACGCTTGACAACGGCACGTCCCTCGCTCATCACCAGGGCTCCGTTTTCGCATACATAGGCGAGCTCATCGGCCACCGAGGCAAACAGATAGCGCAAGCTCGCATATTGACGACCGCTCGCCGGAATAAACACGATACCGCGACGATGCAGTTCATCGATGAGCTCAAAGGCCTCGGAACGCGGCTCGTGCTCCCCCGGATGCAGCAACGTGCCGTCCAAATCGCATGCAATCAGCTTGATTCCCTCAAGACCCATATGCTTCCCCCCCCCACAGCATCTCATCAACAGAAAGACGGACTTTGAATAGTTGCCTCTCAAAGTCCGCCCTACTTATACGCACGTTAACCGCGCGCCTTCTTTACGATCGTAAAGTCTGGAGCCATACTCACAACGGCATCCGCCGCACTCGACGCAAAGTGCCGGTCCGAATCGAGTTCACGGGTAACCGTCGAGAGCCGAACGCCCTCGACGCCCCGGAGCATGCGGCCCAAAACAGGCTGCACCGGCGTATACATGCGCACGGTATGCTCGTCCGAATCGCCTCGGAAAAGCGGCGCATGCATATTGCCGATCTCCCAGCACGCATGCGCGAGCGCAATCGGGTCCATGCGGTCAACTTCGACCAAATAAACCTCGGCGCTGCGCAGACGTACGACAACCACCACGGGCACCGCACCCGTGTGGTCGATAGCGAGCACGTCACCGTCGGCAAGACGACCGCCGTCGGCAGTATCCAGCCGAACATCGACCGTGCGCCCCAGCTCCGTCACGCCCACAAGCGCGCATACATCAGCCTGGTCCCAATCGAGCAGTAGCTCGTCAACTTCAAAGACGCCGCCCAAATTCCGGCGGAGCAGGAGTTCATAGGACGGATCGTTGAGGTTTCCCAAGCATGTCGTCGAAACCAAGCGCTCGGGCATACTCTAACCCTCGACCTCGACGAGTTCGATATCGAAGTTGAGATCCTTGCCGGCCAGCTCGTGGTTGGCGTCGAGCGTCACGGCCTCGGGCGTAACGTCAATGACCACGGCGGGGACGGGCATACCGCTCGGCGTGGACAGGAAAAGCTTCATGCCTTTCTCGATCTGCTCGATGTTGGGAACCTGCTCGGCCGGGAAGGTAATAACCATCTCGGGGTTGTGCTCGCCGTAGGCATCGGCAGCCGGAATGTGCACGGTCTTCTTCTCGCCCACCTGCATGTCGACCACGGCGGCGTCGAAGCCCTTGATCATCTGGCCGGCGCCGCAGGTGAACTCCAGCGGCTCGCCGCGATCGTAGGAGCTATCGAACTGCGTGCCGTCATCGAGCGTGCCGCGATAATGGGTCTTGACCTTCTTGCCCTGGTTGGACATGGAAACCTCCGTGATAAGGGCGGCGCACAACGTGGGCCGCCATGAACATATGGCGCTAACTATACCCTAGTCATACAATTCAAAGACAGTTTGCAAAGAAACGCTGCAACCGGAGGAACCATGGCATATCCCGTATTTGACCTACACTGCGACACCGCCGACCGCATCGGCTGGGCCACGCTCGATCTCGACCTGCGCTTTACCGCCGGCACCGACGGTTATTTCCCCGGCGACGAAACGCATCCGCAAGATTTCGACCTCATCGAGGGCAACGCCTGCGCCATCTCGCTCGCAAAGATCGGCAACACGCCGTGGGCACAGTGCTTCGCCACGTTTGTCCCCGATGAGATTCCCACCGCCCACGCCGCGCGCTTCCAGGCGCAGATCATGGCGCACATGAGCGGCCAGGCAATGCTCAACCACGACCGCATGGTCAACGTACGCAGCGCGGCAGACATTCGCCCTGCGCTCAAGGACGGCAAGGTCGCTTGCATCCACACCATCGAAAACGCGACGTTCTTTGCCGAGGACCCCGCGCTGATCGAGGTACTCAAGAGCCTGGGCGTACTCATGTCATCACTCAGCTGGAACGCGCAGGGACCGCTCGCGAGCGGGCACGATACCCACGCCGGCCTCACCGCCGCCGGCATCGAGGCACTTACGCAGATGGAGCACGTCGGCATGGTACTCGACGTCTCCCACCTCAACGATGAGTGCTTTGACGAGGTTGTCGCCCACGCCACGCGCCCCTTCGTCGCCAGCCACTCCAACTCCCGCGCGGTTTGCGGCGTTAAGCGCAACCTTACCGACGACCAGTTCCGCACCATTCGCGACATGGGTGGCATCGTCGGCCTCAACTACTGCAGCGAGTTCCTATCCAACGACGCAACCGACAAGACAGCCGCAGACGTCACCTTCGACCAGCTGGCGGCACATATCGAGCACTGGCTTGACCTGGGTGGCGAGGACGTCATCGCGCTCGGCGGCGACTGGGACGGCGCCACTGTGCCCGCTTTCCTCTCCGATGCCAGCAAGATGCCCGAGTTCCAGAACATGCTTTCCAAGCATTTTGGCAAGACCGTGATGCAAAAGCTCTGCAGCGACAACGCGCTTGCCTTCTTCGAGCGTTATTAATTTCACATCCCTTGAGCGGGCCGGCATGCCGAACGGTCGACATGCCGGCCCGTCCCCAATCTGAAGGACCGCTTTTGACGCAGCAGTTTACGATTTCCGTATCCCGACCGGATGGGACGCCCATCCCCGTCGTAGTTACCAAAAAGCGCGTCAAGAACTTCAACCTACGCGTCACATCGAGTGGTGAGGTCCACGCCAGTGCACCGCTCGGCGCCAGCCGCGAGCGCATCGAAGCGTTTGTAAAGCGCAACAGTGCCTGGATTATCAGCCGACTTGCCCAGCGTGAGCGACGTCAGGCGACGGCGCGAGAGCCGCTCAGTCCCTCGTCCATCATTGCACTTTGGGGCAAGCCCATCACGGTACAGGATGCGCTCGATCACAACTTTGCATCACCCGCACTGCGACCCAAACAGGCCACCTTCGCAAGTTTTATGGGTACCGATAAATCGGACGAAGGCCCACAGACCAAGCGGCACGCAATCCTCGACGGCCTAACGTCCGATGAGTTCCAAGCCCACATCGACCAGCTCTATACGTCCGAAGTCACATCGGCGCTGCGGGATATGGTGCACGCATACGAAATCGCAATGGGTGTCGCCGTTTCTCGCGTTTCCGTACGCAGCATGAAAACGCGTTGGGGCTCATGCACTCCCAAATCCGGCGCCGTTCGCATCGCACGAGAACTTGCCGCCTACCCCGTCGAATGCCTCGACATGGTTGTCGCCCACGAGCTCGTCCACCTGCTCGAACCAAGCCACAATCATCGGTTTCACGCGCTGCTCGACACGTACTGCCCCAACAATAGAGCGCTATCGCAGCGGCTCAAGCAGCCACCCATAGAGACGTATTAGAACCTGTTAGCGGACGCGCTCGATCTCGACGCCGCAGCTTGCCAGGGGAAGACCGACGGGCGCCCAAGGCTTATCGAGCTTAACACGCACGCCAAGCAGCAAGGGGTAACGACGCAGCAGCATCTGGGCCACACCCTCGGCTGCAGCCTCGATGAGCTTAAACGTATGCTCGCGCAGATATCCGTCGACATCGTGACACACCGAGCCGTAATCAATCGAGGCATCCAGGTTGTCGTGCTCCCCTGCCGCGCGCAGATCGGCATAGAGCACCAGGGACACGATGAACTTCTGGCCCAGCGCATTCTCTTCGGGATACACGCCGTGGTTGGCAAAGACCTCGAGACCGTCGATAGTAATGCGGTCGGCATGGCGCAGATCGTCAAAGCTCACGTGGGGCACCGCCGTTGCGGTGGATATTTCGCCCCTTCCACGGCGGGCGAGCTCGGCGCCTTCAGTCTTGGTTGCATTCTCGGGCAGTTTCTTGTTACTCATCGCGATCGTCTCCTTCGTTTAGAACCCCGACCGCGCAACTAACTACACGCGAATCGACAGGTTCTTTTTATCATCGCTCCAGTTGCAAGCATTGCGCGCGGGGCATGCAAAGCAGGCGCGCGACGCTTTGTCGGCTGCATAGAGCAGACGCTCAAGCGGTTGGCTGTTCACGCGCAGCTTTCGATGGCCCAGAATGGCCGTCTTAATGGCTGCGGCATCGGCCGGCTCAAACGCCACATCATCGGACATGCCGCCGAGGATCGCATCAGCGACGCGTTCGCTTGCAACATCATGGGATATACCCGATTCATACTGTTCATCTTTGCCGATATCGTGAAGAAGTGCCGTGGCGTAGATGACCTCGCGGTCAAATTCGAGCTGTTCCTCAAGATTCTTGATCCACATAATGCGAGCGACATCAAGAAGATGATCAATACCGTGGCGGCAGAAGATGCGCCCCGATTCCAACTGTGCAATGTTGCCCAGGTGCCGCCGGAACAGCCCGTTGGCACAGATGTAATCGATACGAGGCATGGCACCAAAGGGGGCCAGGCCCGAAGCCATAAAACCGCGACGCGGCGTTCCCTCGTCAGTATTCGATGTAAAGTCGTTGACGACTCTCATAGTTAGCGTCCCAGCATCCTAAAGAATCGCTCCTCGAGCGCGGGATCGGTCTCAAAGACGCCGCGGCGAGCGAGCGTCACGGTCTTGGTGCCAGGCTTTTGCACGCCGCGCATGGTCATGCACATATGCTCAGCCTCTATGAGCACAATCGCTCCCTGGGGAGCGAGATAATCCATGAGAGCGTCGGCAACCTGCGCGCACAGCTGCTCCTGCAGCTGCAGACGACGGGCATAGACCTCAACCGTGCGAGCAAGTTTAGACAGACCCGCCACGCGACCGTTAGGGATATAGCCGATCGCAGCCTTGCCATAAAACGGCAGCAGATGGTGCTCGCACAGCGAGTAAAACGTAATGTCGCGCTCAATAACCAAGTCGTTCGAAGCGACGGCAAAGGTTTTGGACAGGTGCTCCTCGGCACTCTGATCCATACCGCCGGCGATCTCACCATACATACGGGCAACGCGCGCCGGGGTCTCCAGCAGGCCCTCACGAGTTGGGTCCTCGCCTATGCCCTCAAGCAACAGCTTAATGGCGGCCTCGACTTTTTCCTGATCGACCATCTGGGCCTCACTTTTCCGATTTCACGTTCGCGCTATGGTACCACGCCCTTTGGCATCGGCCACAAGCTACATAGTATGGGTCGAATAGACCGGATCGTCCCGCCAAAGCTCCACAGCGTCGCAAAGCGCAACGCCCTCGCGCACAGCACGGGCGCGCGTGGCGTTCATATCAATCACGCGCTGGTTACTCGAGCCTCTAAAACGCAATGAGATATCGTACAGATCCTGAACAAACGGGCCATCCACCAACATATCGAGGCAGGCAAGGATACGGTCCGTCGTCTCGGTATGGTGGCGACCGCCCGACATAAGCTCCTCGAGCACGTCGCCGGTAAAGCACCAAATGGTCTTGCCCGACCCCGCAGGATAGGCCGCACGCACGCGTTCGATAAAGTCAACAAGCCCCGCCTGGTTCTCGGGCTCCATAGGCTCGCCGCCCAGAATCGTCAGGCCGTCAATAAAGGGATGATCGAGGCTCTCGATAATCTTGTCCTCGACGGCACGATCGAACGTTTCACCCGCGGCAAAGTCCCACGCGACGGAGTTAAAGCAATTCTTGCACCCGCGACGGCACCCGCTCACAAACAGAGAAGTACGAACGCCTTCCCCATCAGCAATGTCGAAATACTTAATGTTCGCGTAGTTCATAGGTAACTCTCCTGGGAGGTCGGGACATATCATCCCGTCCTCAAACATTCTCGGCCTTCGGCCTGCGAAACTGCGGGCGGGACGATATGTCCCGGCCTCATGCAAAGGGTAACTCAATGAACGAAGCGAACATCGAGTATAGGGTTCGAGGTCCAATAAAACCTTTGTTGCAGCTCAACCGCCATCGCAAGTAAATCGCAGCTGCAGCTCAAATTATTTCCGCTAAGAACTTCGAGGAGTGAGCAGGCCTCATGCTGCATCTCAGCTACGTCAACTTGGCTGAACCGAGAGGGCCGCTTGGGCTTTTGCTCGATATGAGTTCCGCACGCAAAGAAGGCCACTTAATGTGGCCTTCGTCTTGCGCAGGACTGTTCGAAATTTTGAGGAAGCACCCGCCCTGCCGGGGCTCCCGGGTTCCCGCTTACGAGAGCGACGTTCTCAGCAACTCGTTGAAGAGCTTCGGGTTGCCCTTGCCGCGGCTCGCCTTCATGCACTGGCCCACCAAAAAGCCGATGACCTTCTGGTTGCCGTCACGATACTGCTGCGCCTGATCGGCACAGTTTGCCAGCACCTCGTCCACAATCGGCTGCAGCGCGCCGGCATCGCTCACCTGACGCATGCCGCGCTCGTCGACGATCTTGTTGGGGTCGTCGCCGGTCTGGGCCATGGCCTCAAAGACCTCGTGCGCCTGGTTGGAGCTGATGGCATCGGTCGCCAGCAGCTTGGCCAGTGCTGCCACCTGAGCCGGCGCGATGCCGGACTCGGCGAGCGAGACGCCTGCGCCCTTAAGGTAGGCGATCATCTCGTTCACCAGCAAGTTTGCAACCGTCTGGGCCTCCTTGCCAGCCATGCCGGCAGCGGCGGCCTCAAAGAACTCAGCAAACTCGGGGTCGCCCGCGATCTGCTCGGCATCGGCAGCCTTAATGCCAAAGTCGGCCTCAAAACGAGCGCGCTTGGCATCGGGCAGCTCGGGGGTCTCGCCACGGCAACGGTCGATAAACTCGTCGTCAAGGTCGAACGGCGCCAGGTCGGGATCGGGGAACAGACGATAGTCGTCGGCCGTCTCCTTGACGCGCATGACCACGGTGCGCTTGCGGCTGGGCTCCCAGTGGCGGGTCTCCTGATAGATGATGCCGCCCTCCTCGAGCACCTCGGCCTGACGGCAGATCTCGTAAGCAAGGCCGTCGTGCAGGCTCTTAAACGAGTTGAGGTTCTTGAGCTCGGTCTTGGTGCCCAGCTTGGTCTCGCCGCGGCGGCGCAGCGACACGTTGCCGTCGCAGCGCATGGAACCCTTCTCCATGGAGCAATCCGAAATGCCCAGCGTTACAAAGATGCGGCGGAGCTTCTCCATAAACAGGCGCGCTTCCTCGGGCGTGCGCAGGTCGGGCTCAGTCACGAGCTCAATCAGCGGCGTGCCGCAGCGGTTGTAGTCCACGAGCGAGTGATCCGCGCCCTGGATACGGCCGTCAGCGCCACCGATGTGCGTGTTCTTGCCGGCATCCTCCTCCATGT
>URYA01000054.1 GCA_900551975.1 uncultured Collinsella sp.
TCGCCTACCCGTTCCCGATCGTGATGGTGTCCGTTACGGATCGCTCGCTCCGCTCATATACTCGCAAGCATATCTTGAGAAGAGACGGGTCGGATTACAAGCTATTGACCGTCCCCGGGTTTCCCTTGGCGGACTACCGTGAATGGCACGCCGGCGAGGTGGAGGGATTGCCCCGGTTAAGCGAGAATTAGATAAGGGCAGAAAAGAAACGGTCGGATCCCCCGGATGGCAATGGCCGTCTCTAGCGGCTAGGAGACCCCTTGGCTTTGGCCGATAGGCTGACCCCGCTTTAACATATACCACTCCGGCCGTCCGGTGGTCCGGCCCTTTTATAATTGAGAATTGAAAATTGAGAATTAAAGAGATGATAATAGCGGTAGATTTCGACGGTACGATCGTCGAGCACAAGTATCCGGCGATCGGGCGTGAGCTTCCTTTCGCCATCGAGACGTTGAGGAAATTGCAATCGGATCGGCATAAGCTGATCCTTTGGACGGTCCGTGAGGGCGGGCTCTTGGAGGAGGCGCTGTCCTTCTGCCGTGAGCGTGGCTTGGAGTTCTACGCGGTGAACCGTGACTACCCGGAGGAGGAGAGAGACCGGAACAACCACTTCTCCCGCAAGCTGAAGGCGGACGTTTTCATCGACGACCGCAACCTCGGCGGCCTCCCGGACTGGGGCACGATCTACGAGATGGTGACCAAGGGACTGAGCTATGAGGACTTGACACATAAATACGAGTCGGAATACGAGCCGGAGAAACCCAAAGGTTTCCTGTCCCGCCTTTTCCGTTAAGTCCGTGTCATCCGTGTTCAAGGAAATAAAAATGATAACAAGATAACATGAAGATCAAAAGACTACTGTTCCTATTCTCGCTGCCCCTTTTGCTGGCGGCGTGCACGTCCTACAAGAACGTGCCCTACCTCCAGAACCCGGAGGTGGTGAACGATTTCGGGGAGATTCTCCCGTTGTACGATGCCAAGATCATGCCGAAGGACCTGTTGAGCATCACGGTCAACACGACGGACCCTCAGGCGGCGGCCCCGTTCAACCTGACGGTGCAGACCCCGTTGAACGCGGCCCTGACGAACATCAACACGACGACGCAACCCACGTTGCAGCAATACCTCGTGAACAACTCCGGCGAGATCGACTTCCCTGTGATCGGTACGCTGAGGGTCGGCGGCTTGACGAAGAACGAGGCGGAGAGCCTGATCCGTGAGAGATTGAGGCCTTACTTGAAGGAGGCGCCCATCGTGACGGTGCGCATGGCGAACTACAAGATCTCGGTCTTGGGCGAGGTGGCCCGCATCGACGGTATGCTCGACATGGTGCTTGCCGAGATGCGCGCGACCAAGGCCGCGGGGGAGGGCGACGTGCCCATCGTCATTACCGGCGACGACGCCGAGGCACTTGCGTCGCTGGTCGGTCATAGTCTGACGGTCGACGACGCGCTGACGTTGCGAGGACTGGCCGAGCTCTACCGCATCAACCAAAAGCCCCGCCGCGTGTAAAAGTGAGGGCGCCGGTGGGACAAACGCCTCCACCTTTCACCTGCTACAATGGGTCAAACTATTGCGATTACGGAGGTGTCTGCCATGTCGGACGATCTTCATCAAACTTCGTCAGGCAAGCGCCTGGACGTCATTAGCTGGGACGAGTTCTTTATGAGCGTGGCCATTGCCGCGCAGCGCCGCAGCAAGGACCCCAACACGCAGGTGGGTGCGTGCATCGCCAACACCAACCACCGCATCCTTTCGGTGGGCTACAACGGTACACCCTCGGCGCTCAACGACGACTTTTTTCCGTGGGGTACGAGCGACGACCCGCTGCAGGACAAGCACAACTACGTGGTCCATGCCGAGGCCAACGCCGTGCTCAACTACCGTGGCTCGCTCAAGGACCTCGAGGGTTCCACGGTCTACGTCACGCTGTTCCCGTGCCACGACTGCGCCAAGATTTTGGCTCAGGTGGGCGTGGGCGAGGTCGTCTACCTGGACAACAAGTACGCCGACACCGATGACGGACGCATCAGCCGCCGCATCCTCGACTCCTGTGGCATCAGCTACCGCCAGGTCATCGTCGATGTCCAGATTGGTACCGGGGGACAGGCTCGACAGTAATATGCGTTGTCGCTATCTGACGACGAACGCAGCTCAAAGAGCCCCGTCCCAAATTGACTACTCGTGAAAGTCGCGTCTGCGCGCATGGACGGCTCGTGAGCGGGTACATGGCTGTAGTAACATAGCTTCTGTCCGCGGGCGTGCCCGCGTTATTGTGAGAAAGGAGCCCCTGTGGCTGTTAACGAAGAGCTGCTTAAGAAGGTTCTTGAAGAGATTCGCCCCAACCTGCAGGCCGACGGCGGCGATATGGAGTATGTGGGCGTCGACGACGAGGGTGTCGTCAAACTGGAGCTGCAGGGCGCCTGTGCCGGTTGTCCCATGAGCGCCCTGACGCTTTCCATGGGTATCGAGCGTATCCTGAAGGAGCATGTGCCCGGCGTTACCCGTGTCGAGCAGGTTAATGCCTCCGGCGAGGCCGAGGACCTGTACGACGAGTACGCGCCGTTCTAAGATGCGAAAGCTGCGGACGGCATACTCCGCATAGACGTTACGCCGAAATATGCGGCTGCGAGCGCAAGGCCCGCGGCCGCATTTGTATGTAGGGAGTAGGAGGGTCGACATGCTCAACGACTTCTACCATATGCTTGATCCCGTCGCGATCTCGGCGGGCCCCATCACCATCTACTGGTACGGCCTGGCCTACGTGGTCGGCGCTCTGCTCACGGCGGTCGTCATGTACCGCACACAGCGTCGCTGGGGCTTTAACATCACGATTGACGACCTGACGAGTGTCGTGGTCGGCGTGGTCTTTGGCCTCATTATCGGTGCGCGCCTGTTCTACGTCGTCTTTTATGGTGATGGCTACTACTGGGCGCACCCGCTCGAGATCTTTGCCACCAACGAGGGCGGCATGAGCTTCCATGGCGGCTTGGTGGGCGGCATTATCGGCGGCATCATCGTGTGCCGCATGTATAAGCTCGATGCCTGGACTTTGGCAGATCTTGCCGTCATAGGCGCGCCGCTGGCCTTGTGCCTGGGCCGTTGTGCCAACTTTGTCAATGGTGAGCTGTGGGGCAAGCCGACCGATCTGCCCTGGGGTGTGGTCTTCGGTGGCACCGCGGGGGATATGCCGCGTCACCCCTCCCAGCTCTACGAGGCATTTCTTGAGGGCATCGTGCTCTTTTGCATTCTGCAGGTGCTCAGCCGCAAAAAGCCGCTACTGCCCCAAGGCACGTTTATGGGCGTGTTTGTGATGGGTTACGGCATCGTCCGCTTCCTCATTGAGTTTGTGCGCGTGCCCGATGCCCAGCTGGGCTATCTGCTGGGCGGCGTCATCACCATGGGTCAGCTGTTGAGTCTGCCACTCGTGATTGCGGGCCTGGCGCTCGTCATCTTTGCCCTCCGCCACAACCGTCCCCAGCGCATCTACCTCGACGCCTAACCACCACAAAGGGGGCAGGCACCTTTGTGGTGGTTCGCTGGGCAACGATGACAGAACAGTAACGTTTCCCCAGATAAAACCTGCCAAAATAAACCTGTCCCTTTTTGGCAGGTTTCTAGAAAGGCTCTTTGGACTGTGAAGGATTCCGATCTCTCCACAACGGCTGCGCGCGACGCTGCCCGCATCGTCTGGTTTAAGCGCTACCCCGCCAAGCAGACGCTCATCGCATTTTTGCTCGCGCTGTTGGCGACCACGGCGTTTTCCATCGATCCCGCCCCGGTGTCGAGCAACGCAGTCTTGGCGATTGACCCCAAAGCCTCGGGTATGCTGTACGTGTGCTACGAGGTGCTCCTCTCGTTTGCCGGCCATACCGACGCGGTCATGCTGCTTGCACTTGCCTGCCTGCTCACCTTGCCGTTTCGCTACGTGTTCTTTGGCCGTGGCGACACCTGGCGCCCATCGATCATTCTGCCGTCGCTGTTCTTCGCCATCTGCATGGTGTTCGGCCGCAGCTACGATCTCACCGACTCGGCCGAGATTGTCCTTGGCGACAAAGCCCGCATCATCTGCGCCTGGATTGGCGGCGCGGGCTGGATGCTCTTGGCGGTCGTTGCCTTCTACCTTGCCTTTGAGTGTCTAGATTGGCTGAGCTCTCGGCGCATTCCGTTTTCCGAGGCGCACTTTGGCCGCGTATGGCGTGTGACTCACGCCGTGCTCTCGGTCCATCCCTTTGCCGGGCCCTTCCTGGTGCTTATGATCGCCTGGGCGCCCACGCTCATCGCTTCGCTGCCTGGCCTTTTTATGGGAGATACGGGCGCGCAGATTCGCCAGTGGTTTAACTATCCCAACGGCACGAGCGACTACCTGCGCCTACTCAACCCCAACGTGCTGCTCAACGGGCATCATCCCGTAGTGCACACGGCCATTATCGGCTCGTGCGTTCAGCTGGGGCTTTCGCTGTTCAACAGCGCTAACGCGGGCCTCATCATCTATACCTGCGCTCAATTTGTCATCACGGCTGCCTGCATGGCCTATTCCATTTCGTCGCTGCGCAAACTGGGCGTGAGCCTGCCGGTTCGCGGTGCGATCCTGCTGTTCTTTGCGTTTATGCCGATGTTCTCTAACTACGCGGCGTTGCTCACCAAAGACGTGCTCTTTGCCGACGCGTTCTTGGTGCTGCTGGTACAGACCGTCAAGCTCGTGGCATGTGGCTTGCCCCGTCGTGATGCCAATGTCGAGCGTGCGGGCGAGAAAGCCCCCGTGCTCTTTGTGCGCCACGACTGGCTGTTGCTCGCTCTGGGCGCCATGGGCTCCACGTTTCTGCGCAATGGCGGCCTGGTGTTTCCCCTGGCGGCATGCGTAATCGCGGCGGCGTTTAGCGCATGGGACGCGCATGCGGCTCGTCGTGCAGCCAAGCAGGCTGGTGCTGCGCCTTCGGGCACCACCCCGCGTTTCCGCTGGGTGGGAGTTCTTGCGGTGCTTGCACTCTGCCTTGCCTCTAATATGTACTTCACCAAGGTCTTTATGCCGGCACACGACATCACGCCTGGTTCCAAGCGCGAAATCCTCTCGATTCCGTTCCAGCAGACGGCTCGTTTTGTCCAAAAGCACGACGGCCTCAACTCGGGCGTCAACCCCACGGTTAAGGAGGA
This sequence comes from uncultured Collinsella sp., assembly GCA_900551975.1. GTDB lineage: Bacteria > Actinomycetota > Coriobacteriia > Coriobacteriales > Coriobacteriaceae > Collinsella. The sequence goes on from URYA01000054.1 coordinate 5,155, forward strand.
CGGCACCATCGTGGAGGCTCCTTGCGACGGTTCGGTGACCGACGAAGAGCGTGCCGTGATCGATCGCGTGCTCAAGTACGAGAACCTGGGCCGCCGCTACAACCCCGACAAGTCCGATGCCGTCAAGAATTGCTTTAACGAGTACGCCTCGCAGGAGGACATCAAGGCCTATTTTGAGGTATGGGCCCAGATGTTCAAAAAGGATCCCGAGTGCTATATCTCGGCGCTCATCAATAACTACTACGGCTACTTTTATCCGAGTGCCCGCGATGCGTGGGTCTACAGCACGGCGCGCAGTGCCGAGATTATGGCGAAGCCCGATAACCTTAAGTACTTCGACTTCCATCCGGTCGATAGCAAGGTTGTGCGCTGGTGCGACCACCTGATCAACCTGTATCGCGTGGCAGTACAACGCGTCCCGTTTATCTCGCTCACCATGAGCTCGGCCACCTATGTGTGGATCATGATCGCCGTGGTGGTCTACCTGCTGCGTCGTCATTCATGGCGTGCGCTGGCGATCTGGGTGCCGCTGCTGGGCGTGCTCGCCGTGTGCCTGATTGGTCCGTGCAACGGCTCGACCTACATGCGCTACCTGTATCCGGTCATCGCCTGCATGCCCTTCGCCATCGGCGCCACCGTCACCCGCAGTGACTTCCTCTGGTCCTAACTTGGTGCATTGGGGTCAGGTTTCTTTGCACCAAAGGGGTCATCATCACGACGCCTTCATTTTGGGGTTTATCTCGCAGGCCAGTAGGTATATCATAACGACGTTTGTTTATATTGCCCGAGCATCTGCGCTGGGCTTTAGGTCGAAACCGATAGGAGACACGTATGTCCGGACACTCTAAGTGGGCCACAACCAAGCATCGTAAGGGCGCGCAGGACGCCAAGCGTTCCGCCCTCTTCTCCAAGCTCAGCCGCAACATCACCGTTGCTGCCCGTCTCGGCGGTGACCCGCTGCCCGAGAACAACGCCAGCCTCGCCGCTGCCGTTGCCAAGGCCAAGGCTCAGTCCATGCCTAAGGACAAGATCAAGTCCGCTATCGACAAGGCTTTTGGTTCGGGTGCTGACGCCGCTGTCTACGAGAACATCGTGTACGAGGGCTACGGTCCCGCCGGTGTCGCCGTCTACGTCGACTGCCTGACCGACAACCGCAACCGTACCGCCGCTGATGTCCGTTCCGCCTTCTCCCACGCTGGTGGCAACCTGGGCACCTCTGGCTCCGTCGCCTTCCAGTTTGAGCGCAAGGGCCAGATCGTCGTCGCCAAGGAGATCCTGGACGAGAACGCCAAGAAGGAGACCATGATCGCCAACGGTGCTGCCGGTGACGAGGATGAGTTCATGATGGCCATCGCCGAGGCCGGTGGCGAGGACTACGAGGACGCCGGCGAGGAGTGGATCGTCTGGACTACTGCCAACGAGGTCATGGCTGTCTCCAAGGCGCTCGAGGAGCAGGGCGTCCAGGTCAAGGGCTCCGAGACCACCATGGTCCCGACCACCCCGACCGAGGTCTCCGGCGCCGACGCCAAGAAGGTTCAGCGCCTCATCGACCGTCTTGAGGAGCTCGATGACGTCCAGGACGTCTACAGCACCATGGACATGACCGACGAGGTCATCGCTGCCCTCGAGGAGGAGTAGCGCCCGCACGGGTTAAGCCGTGCATATCTGGGCATAATGAAGCGAGCATGCAAGCCTCGTGGAATAGATGAGCCGGATCCGCGTGCGTAGAGCACCGGACCCGGCTCTTTTATAATGATGCGAACCGTTTTGCATTTCGAGAGCCGAGATTTGAAGGGAGCGCCGCGTGCGCGTACTCAAACGAGCCCTAGCGATTGTGTATCTTGCCGCCGCCATCGTGGCGCTGGGTACGCTTGTCTGCCAGTTTTGGGGGCCGTATACGTATCGCTTTATGCTGCTGATGCGCGACCCCATGCCGCGCATTGTCGTGACGGCATGCGGCGGAGTTGTGGCGATCGGCGTGCTGGTAAGCTTCTTCCGCCTGATGTTTGCTCGTCGCGAGCCGTCCTGTGTACATCCGGCGGGGGAGCGCAATATCGAGGTTACCCTTGCGGCGCTTTCTTCGTGCGCCAGAGCTGCTGCCGAGCGCGACGACCGCGTGATGGTCGAGCATGTCGAGGCCCGCGTCCAAGGCTCCGACGATTCGCACGTCCGATTTAAGGTCGACGCTATCGCGCTTGACGATAAGGACGTGGCATCTCTGGCTACCGCGATGCAGCAGCGCATCGAGGAAGCTTGCGACACCATGCTCGGCACGCCGGGTACGACCACGCGCGTCCGTTTTTTGCCGTCCAAGACTACCGTCCAGACCGTGGAGGTTTCCGGTGAGTGATACCAATCAAGATAAGACCGCTCGTACGCCGCGCCTGACGATTGACCAGAGCGCCACGCCGGCGAGCGAACCTGTTGATTCCAAAGCAGAGGCAACCGAGTTGCAAGATGCGGCAGCCGCGGATTTTGACGAGGCTATGGGTCTCATCAAGGGTACGGGCGCTGCCATCTGGAGCTATGCTGTGCGTCATCCCAACACCACGCTCGGCGCCGTCGCTGGCTTTATCCTCGCTGTGTTGGTGCTCACGTTGGGCCTGTGGGACACGCTCGTCATTGCATTCTTCGTGCTGATCGGCGCTGTGATCGGCCAAATTCGCGACGGCGAGAACGGGATCGTCAACTTCTTCGGCCGTCTGTTTAGCGGCCGCTAATATGTATTCGACTGTCGCATCCGCGGCAGGCATAAGGAGGAACCATGGCTTTTAATACGAAGGTCGATGTGGCCGATACCGAGCTCGAGGCAGACGAGACCGTCACCGCCGAGGCCGAGGACGTAACGCTCGAGGATGAGGCGCTCGTCGAGGCCGAGTCCGATGAGGATGAGGACGACGAGGAGGCGGACGAGTCCGAGGACTCGCTGACCTATTCCAACGGTGTGATCGAGAAGATCGTTGCCATGGCCACTCGCGAGGTTCCGCACGTTCTGGGCATGAAGGGTAACCTCATGCACTTTGTGCAGGAGCAGTTTGGTGCCGAGAATCTGACCAAGGGCGTGACGGTCGAGGTCACCGATGACAATCGTGTGGTCGTCAACATCTCCGTCATTATCGAGTACGGCGCCTATGCGCCCGCGATTTTCGACGATGTCAAGGCACGTGTCACCGAGCGCCTTGCCGCGATGACCGGCCTTGAGGTGGCGGGCGTCAACCTGCGTATCGAGGACGTCATCACCCCCGAGGAGTACGAGCACCGCACCAACCAGCACGAGTAACCTACCAAATAGGATGTTTATTTTGGCAGGTTTTATTCTGCGAAAACGTTAAACGGCCGACCGCGCAAGCAAAAGCGTGGCCGGCTGTTTTTGTACGCTCCCGATATAGTCATACCGCTCGTCTAACTAAGGGTTGCAATCCCCACGTTCCGCGTTACGCTAATGAGCGCATTGTTTCCAAATTGTTAACGAGGAGTTGCCGTAATGGCCGACGAGCACGAAACAGAAAGCAAGGCATGGGCGATTGAGGCCGCCGCTGCAGAGGCGGCATCGCGTGCTGCCGAGGAGGTGCATCGTCCTCCCGTGGTGCCGATGGAGCGCGTGGTTGATCGCACCGATATCGAACGCGGCGAGCGTGCCGGTCAAAAGCGCAGCCGGGAGCCAGGCTTCCCGCGCTTTTTTGCCGAGCTCAATCTGGGTCTGATTCTTACGGCCTTCGCCATCGTTGCGTTTAAAACCCCTAATCACTTTGCTTTTGGCGGTACCTCGGGCGTGTCGGTCATTCTGTCCACGCTGTTCCCGACCCTGCCCGTCGGCGTCTTTATGTGGATTATCAACGCGGTTCTCGTCGTTTTGGGCTTTATCTTTTTGGAGCGCAAGGCAATCCTGTGGAGCGTCTTCGCCTCGTTTGCGCTTTCGGCCTATGTCTCGCTGTTTGAGCTCTTCATTCCGACCGATGTCTCTCTGACGGGCGATATGTGGCTCGACCTGTGCTTTGCCGTCATCTTGCCGGCGCTTGGCAGCGCTATTGTCTTTGACATCGGCGCCTCGACGGGTGGCACGGACATTCTTGCCATGATCCTCAAGCGCCGC
>URYA01000055.1 GCA_900551975.1 uncultured Collinsella sp.
AGCCTTGCCCTGGAAGGCATCGTTGAGCTTGGCGGCCTTCTCGGCGTTCTTGGCGGCGAGCTCCTCCTCGGAAATCTCGGCCTCCTCGGCGCACTTCTGGGCGTCATAGGCACGGAAGAACGGGTAGTACAGAACGAAGTCGACGACCAGGATAAGGGCGAGCATCACAAAGGCGAGCGGCTGGAAGCCCAGGCCCATGATGGTGCCGATGGGGCCGGGGACGGTCCAGGGCAGGGTGTACATAAAGCCGTTCATGCCCAAGAAGTCGATAAAGATCTTGAGGATCCAGATGTTGGCGATCGGGGCAAAGACAAACGGGACAAAGAAGACGGGGTTGAGCACGATGGGTGCGGCGAACAGCAGCGGTTCGTTGACAGCGAAGCAGACCGGGACGATGGCGGCCTTACCGACGGCGCGCATCTCCTGAGACTTGGCCAGGAAGCAGAACATAAAGACCAGGACGAGCGTGGCGCCGGTGCCGCCCATGCAGACGACGAAGTACTGGGCACCCTGGGTCAGGACAGCGGAAGCGTGCTGGCCGGCCTGGAACGCAGCCAGGTTGTCCGTCATGTTGGCAACGAGAGCGGCGGCGATGGCGGGCTCGACGATCGAGGGGCCGTGGACGCCCACGAACCAGAAGAGGCTCATGGCGCCGTAGATCACAGCGAGGCCGATGTAGCCATCGGCAGCGGTGAACAGGGGCTGGAACACCTGGATGACGCCCTGGGCAAAGCAGAAGCCAAAGGCAGCGCGAAAGGCGATGTCAAAGACCCAAAAGACGGTGATGCAGACGGAGAAGGGGATGATGTCCTTAAAGGTCTGCGAGATGTTGGGCGGAACCTGCTCGGGCATCTTGACGGTGATGTTGCGCTTAATGAAGAACTTGTAGATGATGCCGGTCACAAACGCAGCGATGAAGGCGGTCAGCAGGCCCTTGGAACCAAGGTAGGTGGTGTTGAAGCCGCTGGCGGCGTCCGTGGCGATCGTGTCGCTCGAAAGGAGCAAGAAGCCAATGATGGCCGCGCACATGCACGAGATGAAGTTGATCTGGTTGTTCTTGGGCAGATCGCGGTTCTGAGCGTCGGCGAAGTGCTTGGCCGTGGTGGCGGCGCAGGCGATGGCCAAGATGCCCATGGAGTAGTTGTAGCACTTCCACAGGGCATTGTTGATGTCATCGGGCCAGTAGAAACCCCAGATGTTGGGGACCGAGGCTACCAGGCAGAAAATGGACGAGAAGATGATGATGGGGATGACGGAGATAAAGCCGTCGCGGATCGCCTTGAGGTACTTGTTGCGGGCGATCGCGTTGAAAAAGGGCTGGCCCTTTTCGATGATGGCGATAAGTTGCTCCATGCAATGCTCCTAAGAGTCGGTGGGTTAACAACGATGGTAGCTTTTGGCGTTCGGTTGCCAAAATGTTGACGTTGCCATTTTGCGACACAAAAAAAGACGCGAACCGGTGGTTCCTGTGCCTGCGAACCGTCGATTCCTTATGCGTAAACGTTTGAGCCGCCCGGTGGCTCTGTGTTTGCACAATGGCAACGTTAACATTTGGGCGCCAAAAGCCGTTTGGGGAAGCAAAAATGTCGGTGAACGGTAGGTTTTGGGTGGTGAGCGTATGGTGGGGGAGGCGTTGGATATACTTGAAGGCGTTAAAAATGACTGCGCAAGGTGCCACCAATGGCATCGTTGACATAGAAAGATCGACCTATGGCCGCTGTTAAAAAATCGGTTTCCGTTAAGGATGTGGCGCGCCTCGCGGGCGTCTCGGAGCAGACAGTTTCGCGTACGGTGCACGATTCGCCCAGCGTGCGCCCCGAGACCAAGGAGCGCGTGCGTGCCGCCATGCGCGAGCTGGGGTATCGCCCCAATTTTGCCGGTCGATCGCTGCGCCGCGGCAAGTTTAAGACCGTCGGCGTCGCCATGTTCAACATTACCGGCACCGGCAACCTCGACCGTATGGAGGGCTTTGCCGCCGCGGCCGACAAACACGGCTATGCCATCACTCTCACTAAAGTAGATGGACACCCCTATACCCTCGAGGGCGCATCGTCGCGCATGAGCGCACTGCCGGTGGACGGCATGGTTGTGATTATGAACCGCATGCCGGCGGACTTTGGCACCTTTGAGCCGCTGCCCGGTATGCAGACGGTGCTCGTTACCATGCTGGAGCACCCGCTCTGTTCAACGGTCGATAACGACCAGTTCGATTGCTCGCGCCAAGTGGTCGAGTACTTGCTGGGGCAGGGGCACAAGACCGTGCACTTTATCTCGTGTCCCGAGCGCTCGCTTTCGGGCATGCGGCGCGAGGAAGGCTGGCGCGAGACATTGCGTGCGCATGGCATCGAGCCACCGCAGCTCGTGCGCGGCGACTGGACAGCGCAGAGTGGATATGCTGCCGGTCAGGCTCTGGCGGACGATCCGACCTGTACTTCCATCTATGCCTCCAACGACGCCATGGCCTACGGCTGCATTCGCGGGCTCGAGTCGCGCGGAAGGCGCGTGCCCCAGGATGTGAGCGTAGTGGGTGTTGATGACAGCCTGGGCGATATCGTGCCCGATCGTCGCCTGACCACCGTGCGCTTTGACAACAAGCGTGTCGGTATGTGGGCAGTCGATAAGATTGCCGGTGCCGAGGGGGGTGCGCCTGGCGTGGAGCACATGCTGATCCCCGGTATGCTCGTAGAGGGCGATACGGTGCGCGATTTGCGTTAGGGTGCGGTCCTGTTTGGGTTTCCGTTAATCATGTTTGATATTGTTCGAAATGGTTTGGAAACCGTTCACGGGCGAAAATTGACCGTTCATAGCTCGAAATTACGTTTTGCGCTGTTCTTTTTTGTTTGAATGTTAATGTTTCTGCCATACAGAACGCAGCGCGTATGCCCGGACGCGCTGCTCTCCATTGGTTCATATGTGAAAGGAACGCAACATGGCAACCAAAGAAGAAATCTCGATGGTTGGATTCGAGATTGTCGCATACGCAGGTGACGCCCAGACCGATCTGCTTGCAGCGCTCGATGCTGCTCGCGAGGGTGACTTTGAGAAGGCCGAGCAGCTGCACAAGGATGCCAGCGATGCGCTCATCGGTGCCCACGACACGCAGACCAAGCTGCTTTCGCAGGAGGCCGGCGGTGGCGAGATGGAGATGACCTTCATCATGGCTCACGCTCAGGACACTCTCATGACCACTATGATCCTGGAGAAGCAGACCCGCTTTACCATCGATGCCTACAAGCGCATCGCCGAGCTCGAGGCCAAGCTCGCCTAACGAGTCCGCACAACCAAGTCCCCTTCCAAAAGCTCTGCCGCATCCGCGACAGGGCTTTTTCTGTCCTCCTCCAAGTTGCGGTGAAATATAGTCATTGGGGACGTTCTTAAACGACTAGTCATTGGGGACAGTCTTGGTGCGCTCCGTTCGTCCTCCCGTTCGTTTTTTGCTCGGTGGGTATACTTCCTTTCGCATTAAACGCCGGACTGAGGAGGTATCCAAATGCCGGATAACGGGTCAATACAAAAAAGAGGCGCGCACGAGATGGCTCATGGGCGTCCTGTCCAGATAACCGAGCACACGACGGTAACCGAGCTGCAGCCCAGTCTGTCCGATGTCGTGTGCGCAAACAAAAAGCTGCAGATTGGCTTTATCGTTGCGCTCGTGGTGCTGGCGCTGCTGTCGGGCTTTGTGGCTCGTCCGCATTTCGCCGATACCAAAACTTGGGACTCCACCATCGAGGTCATCGATCAAAAGAAAGGAAACGTACTGGCGCTCACGACCTCGTGCGTGGCGCTGTCTGCGGGCATTACCGCGCTGCCGGGTGATACGGGAACGCCGGTTGCCGAGCAGCTCGCGCAGCTTTCAGGCAACCTTGGTATCGTGCTTGCCGTGCTATACCTAGAGAAATATTTGCTCACGATTTTGTGGTCGGTTGGCTTGGGCGTCCTAATCCCGTTTGCGTTGGTGCTCTTTGCGGTGTCGCTCGGCATTCACGGGCGCTGGAGTACGAGCGCCGTCCTGCGCCGTGTGGCGACACGCGTGCTGGTGGTTGCCGTGATCGGCATGGCGCTCGTACCCGCGAGCGTATGGGTGTCGCAGAAGGTCGATGAAACGTATCGCGTAAGTATTGAGCAAGCTGAGCAAAAGGCTGCGGACGCTGCGGACGCGGCCGACACCACGGACAAGTCAGCCGAGACCAGCTCAAAATCGAACAAGAAAAAATCCGAGGCCACGGAGTCCAAAAACGTGCTCGAGCAGTTGACTGATGGGGCATCGAGCCTTGTTACGTCGGTGACCAGCGGCGCCAAGCAGATGACCGATGAGATCGTGCGGCAGGTGACCGATCTGATTGAAGGCGTCATCGTGATGATCGTGACCTCGTGCGTTATCCCGCTGCTGGTGCTCGTGGCGTTCCTATGGCTAGGACACGTGCTGCTGGGGATCGATATTTCCGGCCCGGCGAACTATTTGACGGGCCGTTTCTTGAGTGCTCCTTCCAAGCACGCCAAAAAGGGCGGGCAGTCCGAGTAGCTAAAACAGCTGTATATACCGGGGAATACCGCCGAAGGGCGGCCGAGACGCGTTCTCGGTCGCCCTTTTGTTTGTTGAACACATGGTCGCTGCGTCCGCGCCCGGCTCAAACGGTCAGCAATCATCCGTGAACGGTATTTGTTCAAAAAAGAACAAAGACAAACAAATTATTGTTGCAGTCTCTGTTCGAATGTGTTCAAATAAACATGAACAGTGAAGAACCGCACATTCAGATGCCCGGACCTGAACGCGATTCAACACTTCCAAACAGAAACTGCGCACCTGCGTATCTCTCAAGGAGGATGTCATGAGGGTTGTAATCGCTTCCGATGCCGACGGTATGTCGATGAAGGAGTCCATCAAGGAGATGCTCATCGCCGACGGTCACGAGGTCGTCGACTATTCCGAGACCCCTGCCGCGGACTTTGTCGATTCCGCCACCGCCGTTGCCAAGGACCTGCTGGAGCACAAGGATTCCCAGGGCTTCGCATTCGATAAGTACGGCGTCGGCTCCTATATGGCCGCCGTCAAGATCAAGGGCATGGTCGTCGCCAACATTTCCGATGAGCGTTCCGCTTACATGACCCGCGAGCACAACGGCTCGCGCATGGTCACCATGGGCCCGGGCGTTGTGGGCACCGAGGTCGCCAAGAAGATCGCCCGCGAGTTCCTGCGCGCCCAGTACGCCGGCGGCCGTCACCAGATCCGTGTCGACATGCTCAATAAGATGGCCTAACGAGAGCCACCGAGAACTCGAACTTCTATCTCAACTTGTGAATTCGGACGAAAGGACGTTCTGATGAAGAAGACCATCGCAATCGGTTGCGACCATATCGTTACGGACGAGAAGATCTATCTGGCCGACCGCCTGGAGCAGGCTGGCTACAAGGTGCTTGACTGCGGCACCTACAGCCACACCCGTACGCACTATCCCATCTACGGTAAGGCCGTGGGCGAGGCCGTTGCCAGCGGCAAGGCCGACTTTGGCGTGGCCCTGTGCGGCACCGGCATCGGCATCACCAACGCCGTCAACAAGGTTCCCGGCGCCCGCTGCGCCCTGGTTCGCGACATGACCTCTGCCCTGTATGCCCGTCGCGAGCTCAACGCCAACATCGTGGGCTTTGGCGGCAAGATCACCGGCGAGTTCCTGATGGCCGACATCATGCTTGCCTTCCTGGAGGAGCCCTACGACAAGACTCCCGAGCACGATGCCTTGATCGCCAAGATCGATGCCTGCAATAAGGCCGACGCCGAGGCTCAGGCTGACCCGCACTTCTTTGACGAGTTCCTGGAGAAGTGGGACCGCGGCGAATACCACGACTAGTGGGGTTCCGGCGTAATTAACTAGTCCGTTGACGGCTCGCGTTTCTGTGAGGGGCGCGGGCCGGTTTTCTAAACAGGAGTTCAATATGATTCTGACCGTTACCATGAACCCGTCGATTGATACGCGCTATCAGCTCGACAAGCTGGTCATCGACGATGTTAACCGCGTAACGCCCGAAAAGACCGCTGGTGGCAAGGGTCTCAACGTGAGTCGTGTGCTGCTGCAGTTGGGCGACGATGTGCTTGCGACCGGCCTGCTTGGCGGTCACATGGGTGCCTATATGGCCGAGCTCATGGATGCCGATGGCGTCAAGAATGACTTTGTGCCCATCGCCGGTGAGACGCGCATTTGCCTGAATATTCTGCACGAGGGTAATCAGACCGAGCTGCTGGAGAGCGGCCCACAGATCGTCCCAGCCGAGCTCGAGGCCTTTACGGCCAAGTTCGCTGAGCTTGCAGCGAAGGCAGACGTTGTGACGCTTTCGGGCTCGCTGCCGCGTGGCGTCGATGCCGGCTACTATGCCGAGCTCGTCAAGATCGCCGAGGAGGCAGGCGCCAAGGTGCTGCTCGACACCTCGGGTGCATCGCTGGAGGCCGCGCTGGAGTCCGACGCTAAGCCTGAGCTTGTAAAGCCCAACCTGACCGAGATTAACGGCCTGCTGGGTACGTCCTTTACGACCGATGATGTCGATGCCCTGCGCGAGGCGCTTGCCGCCGATGACCGCTTTGCCGGTATCCCCTGGGTTGTCGTTTCGATGGGCGCTGCCGGTTCGGTGGGCTTCCATGAGGGCCGTGCGTTCCGTGCCAAGACGCCCGCGATTGCGGCTGTGAACGCGACGGGTTCCGGCGACTCGACCATCGCCGGCTTTGCGCATGCCATTGCTGCTGGTGCCGACGACGTCACCGTGCTCAAGACCGCCAATACCTGCGGCAAGCTCAACGCCATGGATCCCAAGACCGGCCACCTGGTCATGGATCGCTGGGAAGAGATCTACAACAACGTTGTCGTGACTGAACTGTAGGGTTACGCGGTTTTACCAAACCGCGTAACGGCCCGACGCTGCGCGGGCCGCATTTGGACAATCTGACGTTCAACTTCAAGGGCGCGACCAGAAGGTCAGCGCCCTTTCGTTTCACGTCACCTTGTCTCAAATGCGGCCCGCTCGCTGCCGTTGCCAAAACATCGGCGTTGCCTTGCTTCGGGAATGCGGCAGATAGAGACGTTCCTTTTTGCCGGCAGTTTGGGACACTCCTTACGGGGCACCCCCCCTCCACAGCGCCTATGCCAGCTTGTCGATTTGCCCAATCTCCCAGAGCGGAATGTTGACGAGCGTGCCCTCGTCTCTATATGCCGCTAACGATGTTCTCACGCAGCGCTCGAGCTTGAACTTCTCGCAGGCAATCCTCAGGCTCTTTGCTTTGAGATTCTCTGCCGCCTTGACCTCGAGCGGAAGCACGGTCCCCGCATGGTCGATGGCAAAGTCAGTCTCTGCATTGCCGGAGGAGGATGACCAATACGCGGGAGTTTTGCCTTGGAGCAAAAGCTCCTGTGCGACGTATTGCTCGGTCAGCGAGCCTTTGAACTCCGTAAAAACAGCGGGCCCGTTCAGAACAATGGCTGGCGTGAGGCCGGAGAGTGCTCCGAGGATGCCGGTGTCGATGCAGAACAGCTTGAAGCCCGAGAGATCCTCGTAGCTTGTGAGCGGTGCTCTTAGGGCGGAAACACGTGGTACCTTATGAACGATTCCATAGTCCATGAGCCACTGGAGGCTTTCCTCAAAATCGCGTGCGCGCGCCCCGGGACGAAGCGCGCCGTAGACGAACTTCTTGTTTTCCTTTGCGAGCTGGCCGGGAAGGGATTTCCAAACCAGCCTCATGCGCTCGACGATGCGGGCTGGCGCATGCTTGCCAAAATCGGATTCATAAGCTTCGATGATTTGCTGCTGAAGCCTGCGGGCCTCGATGAAATCGTGGGAGGCGGCGAAAGCGGAGACAACTTCTGGCATGCCTCCGACAACGAGGTATTCCTTGAGCAGGCGCTCGAGCTTTTCGGAAACGTTTGCCAGCAGGTCCATGTCTGCGGCAAGGATGGCATCTGCGAGCGGATCGCCATCGACGGCACGAACGAACTCGACAAACCCCATGGGGCGCATGGTGAGCTGGTCGATCTTGCCGACGGGGAACGACTCGTTTTCGCGTCGGAGCGCGAGCCCCATATAGGAGCCGGCTGCCACGATATGGTATTCCGGCTCCAGCTCGTTGAAGTATTTGAGCGAGGTGATGCCGCGCGGTGCCTCTTGGATTTCGTCGAAGATGATGAGCGTGTCTGTCGGCGTTATGGTCTGGCCGCGCAGGAGCTCTATCTGGGAGATGATGCGTTTGGGGTCAAGGCTTCCGTCGAACAGCGAACGTGCGCCCGGTTCGAGCATAAAGTCAAAACGGATGACGTTTTGATACTGCTGGCCTGCGAATTCGTTGAGAAGCCAGGTTTTTCCCGTCTGGCGGGCCCCCTTAAGCAGGAGGGGCTTGCGGTTTGCCCTAGATTTCCAAGCGATGAGTTCGTCCATTAGCTGTCGCTGCATACTGCCTCCTAACGATCATGGTTAGTATAAGACCGTCTTGGTCTTTCCATCGAAAAATGTGGGAGTAAACCACGTTTTTCCATCGAATAATGTGGGAGGCAACCACGTTTTTCCATCGAATAGTGTGGGGGTTTAGGTCGGCACCTGGGGGCGTTCCTTCTCTGCCGGCAGTTTGGAACACTCCTTGTTTTGGTGCAAATTAGCTACCCTTGCATCAGAAAACGGCGCCCGTCGGCGATGTTGCCGGCGGGCGCCGTGGTCGTGTAGGCGCTATTTGTCGAGCGCGTGCGTTCGAGCTCGCGTGTTACAGCGAGTCGATAAAGCGCTGTTGGGCGGCGCGGCCGGCTTCGTCCCATTTAAAGACGCCGGCGTTGTCGAGCACGTGGCCAAACACCACGCCGACCTCCTCGTGCAGGATATCGATGGCGTTGTCGGCCGTAAGCTCGTCGGCGCGGCGGGCAAAGACGTCCTCGGCCCATGCGGCGTGGCTGCGGCATAGATTATCGCCCTCGAGCGCACCGGCAAGGTCGTAGCTGGCATCGGCCTTGGCCGCCAGCAAGTGCTCGCGGACAGCGCCGAGCTCGGGAACCAAGCGCGGCGGCAAAATGGCCAGGCCCATGACCTCGATCAGGCCGATGTTCTCCTTTTTAATATGGTGATACTCGGCATGCGGGTGGAATACGCCCAGCGGATGCTCGTCGGTCGT
>URYA01000056.1 GCA_900551975.1 uncultured Collinsella sp.
GCGGCCCGCGAGCCGCTGCTGCGCATTGCCAAGCGCGAGGGCACGACGATGCCCCAGAAGATCGCCGTGCGCGCCATCGCTATTCTGCTGGCGCTGGTCGTCGATGCGCTGTTTATCTTTTTCGTCACCGGCCTGAACCCGCTGGCCGTCTACGGCGTCATGTGGGGTGGCACCTTTGCCAACATGACCCGCTTCAGCTGGATGCTGCGCGACCTGTCCACGCTGCTCGATGTAGAAGTAATTGGAGACATGCATGAGCTTTTTGGTCTGTGCCTCGAGCGCCGAGAGCACAGCCAGGTTGCCATGACCTAGGCTGCACACGCCGATGCCGGCAAGAAAGTCGAGGTACTCACGGCCATCGTCGCCGGTGAGCTTCATGCCATGGCCCTCGACAAACTCGACCGGAGAGCGGCCAAAGGTATGCATAACGTAATGGGATTCAAGCGATTGCTGAGCTGCAAGTGACATGGGATGCCTTTCGTTGAGCGCCGGACGGCGCGGGGCTATGGATGCAGGAATGGGGCGGCTGCGGGTCAGCTAGACCGTCTGAAGCTTCTCGACCTCGTCGAGGTTCTCGGTCAGACGCGCAGCAAACGTCGAAAGCGGATGCGGATGCGTATCGAACTCGTAAGCCATCTCGGTGGAATGGATCACGGTACCGACGCCGGCATCGGTCAGCAGCTCCAGCAGCAGCGAATGCGGCGTAGTACCGTTAATGATGTGGGCACGAAATACGCCGCCGGTAAGCGCATCGACGGCCGCACGCAGCTTGGGAATCATGCCCTTATCGACCTCGCCGCCGTAGAGCATTTCGTTAACCTCGTCGAGCGTTAGGTTGGAGATAAGCGAGTCCTTGTCGCTAAAGTCCTTGTACAGGCCATCGACATCGGTCAAAAAGATCGCCTTATGCGCGTGGAGCGCCGCGGCAACGGCACCGGCGGCGGTATCGGCGTTGATGTTGAAGAAACCGCCGTCCTCCCCCGCCGCGACGGTGGCGATGACGGGAATGTACTCGCTATCGAGTAAGCGCTCGATATAGTCGGTGTTGACGTGCGTCACTTTGCCCACGCGACCGAGCTCGGGGTCGAGCGGCTCGGCGATGAGCGTGCCGGCATCGCTGCCCGACACGCCCACGGCCAGGTTGCCGTGGTGGTTGATGGCAGCAACCAGCTCCTGGTTAACCTTGCCGCCCAGCACCTCGCGCACGATATCCATAGTCGCCGGCGAGGTCACGCGCTGGCCGTTCTTAAACTCGACGGGAATATCGTAATGGCTCAGCGCCTCGTTGATAGCCTTGCCGCCGCCGTGCACGATGACGGGGCGCATACCGATGATCTTGAGCAAAACGATGTCGCTCATCACGTCGCGGCGCAGCTGCTCATCAACCATGGCGGCTCCGCCATATTTGATAACAACCGTCTTGCCGGTCAGGTTCTTAATCCACGGCAGCGCTTCGAACAGCAGCTGCGCGGTTGCTTCGTTGGATTCGCTCGAACGACAATCGCGTGCGAATTTCATAATCTGCCTCGTCTTTCATATCGTTATCGCGCCGTGCTCCGCTGTCCGCAATCGCGGCAAGATACGCAGCGTGCCCGGAATCTAGGAACGGTAGTCGCCGTTGATGGAGATGTACTCATGCGTGAGGTCGCAGGTCCACACGGTCGTTGCCGCGTCGCCTGCGCCCAGGTCGGCCGAGATCACGATCTCTGGCGCCTCGAAACGTCGTAGAGCCTCGTCCTCGTCAAAGGGAACAGTCAGACCGTCGCGACAGACGGGCATGCCCATCATGTCGATGGAAACGTCTTCCTGATTAAACTTCACGCCGCACTTGCCAAGCGCCATAGCAACGCGACCCCAGTTGCAGTCGTGGCCGGCGATGCAGGTCTTAACGAGCGGCGAGTTGGCAACGGCACGGGCGGCGATATCGGCTTCCTCGTCGTTCACGGCGCCGGTAACGTTGACCGTAACAAGCTTGGATGCGCCCTCGCCATCGGCGGCGATATTGCGTGCCAGGCTCTCGCACACCTCGTGCACGGCAAATGCCAACTCGTCGAAGGCATCGGAGCCCTCGACGATAGGCTCGGCATCTGCGGCAGCGGCACCGGAGGCAAGCATGATGCAGGTGTCGTTGGTCGAGGTGTCGGAATCGACCGTTACCTTGTTAAAGGTCTGCTTGACGGTCGAGAGCAGCAGGGCATGAAGTGCCGCAGGCTCGACGGGGGCATCGGTGGTGATAACTGCGATCATGGTGGCCATGTTGGGCATGATCATGCCCGAGCCCTTGCACATTCCGCCTACCGTATAGACATTGCCCGCATGACCCGCAGCCTCACTGACGTAGGACACGGCGTACTCCTTGGAGTGCGTGTCGGTCGTCATGATGGCGCGAGCGGCATCGGCGCCACCGTGGGCGGAGAGCGCCTCGTAGGCAGCAGGAATGGCGGTCTCAAACGTGTCGATCGGCAGAATCTGGCCAATCACACCCGTGGAGGCAACCAGAATCTGCTGGGGCTCACAGCCGATGACCTGCGATGCGATGCTGCACGTCTCGCGCGCGCATGCAAGGCCGGTCTCACCCGTAGCGGCGTTGGCATTGCCAGAGTTGACCGAAACGCCGGCGATGATACCGTAGCCCTTGTCGGCACCGCCCAGGTTGGCACGGCTCACCTGCACGGGCGCCGCGCAAAAGCGATTGGTGGTAAACACGCCGGCACCGGGACAGGGTTTATCGGGCATGACGAGCGCATAGTCCAAGCGCTCGGGATTCTTCCGGAATCCCGCATGGATGCCTGCGGCCTTAAAGCCGGCCGCTGCCGTAACGCCACCCTCGACGGCGCGAATCTTGATATCAAACAGCTCGGTATTCATCGTCTTTATGACTCCTTATGTCAAACAAAAAACGGACATCGGTTGGTGCGCCATGCCAGTCGTGATCATGAGACCAGCTTAAGAGTGGCGCCCCACTCGATGCCCGACTACCAAATCGTTAACAATCGAATGTGCTACACCGGGCACGCCACTGTGGGCAAGCCTCGTCGCTCGTCAAAGCCAAAGACGATATTGGCGCACTGGACCGCTTGGCCCGCAGCGCCCTTGCACAGATTGTCGATGGCGCCCGTCGCCACCAGCACGCCCGCGCGTTTGTTGAACGCAAGGCCAATCTGGGCGGCGTTGGTGCCGACGACCGAAGCCGTCTTGGGCTGCTGGCCGGCATCGAGCACGCGCACGAAGGTGCGTCCAGCGTAGAACTGCTTGTAATAGTCGACGACATCCTCAAGAGCCAGGGAGTCGATGGCCTGCGGCGTGAGCGGCAGCGTCACCGTGGAGAGCAGGCCGCGCTTGAGCGATGCCAGGTGCGGGGTAAAGACGACGCGATCGGTCAGGCCAAGGATTTGCTCAATCTCGGGCGTGTGGCGATGCTTGCCCACGCCGTAGGCCTCCAAGTTCTCGTCGGCGCTGCAAAAATGCGTACGAGCGTTGCAGGACTTGCCGGCACCCGTCACACCGCTGATGGCATCAACGATCACGGGGCCGCTCTGGGCAACCCAGCCAGCGCGCACGGCGGGCGCGGCGGCAAGGCTCGTTGCGGTGGGATAGCAACCGGCGCAGGCGACCAACACGGGCTTTCCGGTGGCATGGTCGGATGCGGCGGTCTCCAAATCCTGGGAGAACAGCTCGGGCAGACCGAAAGCGCGGGTCTTGAGCAACTCGGGGCTCGTGTGCTCGGCGGCATACCAGGCCTCAAAGGTGGCTGGATCGCTCAGGCGATAATCGGCCGAGAGGTCAATGCAGGAGACTCCCGCGGCAAGCAGGGCGGGCACCTGAGCCATGGCAGCCGTGTGCGGCACGGCCAAAAATACCGCGTCGCAGTTCTTGAGTTCGGGGGCATCATGCGTCGTGAAGACAAGATCGCTTACGCCGGTGAAGCTCGGGTACACCGCAGACAACGGCTGGCCGGCATCGGCGTTGGACGTAATGGCAACAAGTTCAAACTCGGGATGGCCGAGCACGAGGCGAATGAGCTCGGCTCCGGCATATCCAGCCGCGCCGACGATTCCAACCTTCAAAGACATATCAGACTCCTTGTCTGCGATTTATGCACCGATGCGCATTTCGCAGCGGTCGTTATGAAGTGGGTTGAAATTTTAGCACCAAAAGATGCATTTACACGTAAATGGCTTGCATATTCATGCATTGAAACATTCCCGACACATTCGCTTGAAGGAATTGACAAATAGAGCGGGCCCCGTATTGGCCGGCACTCCTTACGGTGCCGGGCAATACAAGGCCCGCCCATGCGAAAACTAAGTTGTTAGGATGAGCCAGCTGGCTAGAGCTCGACCGGCACCCATTCGTCGTGATTGCAGATAAAAGCCTCGGGATCTTCGACGCTAAAGAAGACGAGCGTGGGGTCGTTAGGCCCCTCATAGTGCTCGCCCAGGCGCTCTAGATGCTTCCACCCGGCTTCGCGCATTTCGTCTAAAGCCCGGTCATCCAAGCCGGCACGCCCGCGCAAGATGAGCCAGCCATGGCCCGGCCACCAACTCGTGGCCTCAAAGCGCTGGTTTTGCAGCAGTTCCTGCCACACATCTTTAGTGCGCGCTGTCACAAACCACAGCTTGCCGTCCTGAATCTGTGCAAACGAGAACGGACGCACATGTGGCTGCCCGTCCACGCTCGTCGCCAAGTACCACGCCGGCACCGACGTCAGATACTCCAACACCGTATTCAATCCGTCCACGTTTCCTCCTGTACTAGCCAGTTTGAGAGCCTGGTTTGTGTGAGCTAAAGCTCCAGGCGCTCCTCGCTGCCGTCGATATCACAGAAGCGGGCGGCGATATTTCGCACCGAGAAAAACGCAAGGCGACCGTCGTTGGCACTATCGTGTTGCTCGCCGATGCCCACCATGTGCTTAAAGCCGGCTTGGCGCACCCGGTCGCTCACGACCGCGTCGTCCTCGAGCGCGGCCTCGCCGGTCAGCACGATCCAACACTCCCCCGGTTTCCAACCCGAAACCTCAAACTTGGGGTTCGCGCTGAGCTCGGCCCACACGTCCTTATCGCGCGAGGTGCAAAACCACAGCTTGCCATCATCGACCATGGCAAACGAGAACGGCCTCACGCGCGGCTGATATCCGTCCGTCACGTCGATCGTGGCGAGATACCACGCCGGAATACGCCTAAGATACGAACAGGCGCGCTCGAGCTGCGCCGTGCGATCGTTGTCGGTCATAGGGACCCCTTTCCTGCGCTCGAATCGCGCCTAAACAAGTTGAAGATTGATGACGATGACGCAGATGAGCAGCAGCGTCGTCACCACCGCTGCCAGCGCATCCCCGCGGCCAAACGCAAGCGTATGCAGGCGTGTGCGGCCCTGCTCGCCGTGATAGCAGCGTGCATCCATGGCGGCAGACAACGTTTCGGCATGACGGAACACACCCGTGAACAGCGGAATCGCCACACTGCCGAGCATACGCACACCGCCGAGCAGGCCTCCCGTCACGCGCGCGCCGCGACTCGCCTGTGCATCGGCCGTCTGCTTCATCTCGGTGGCAAACTGCGGCATAAAGCGCAGCGCGATACCCATGATCATGCCGAGCTCGTGCGCAGGAAGTCCCACACGCGCAAACGGCGCGAGCAGGCGCTCAAAGCCCGCGGTGAGGTCGAGCGTCGGTGTGGTGAGCGTGATGGCACTCATACCAGCCATCATCAAGGTCAGACGGCACGCCATAAAGGCAGCGGAATGCAGCGAGCCCTCGCTTATCTGCAAAAAGCCGAGCTGCCACAGGATGCGCCCGCTCTGGTCGGAAAACAGGTTGAGCACCGCGACCACGATGACGATCGCCAGCAGCGGCGCCATCGATGACAGGACGCGACGAGCCGGCACCCGAGACACGGTATAGATCAGGACAACGAAGATTGCGACCGGGACCAGTCCGCGGAAGCTACTGACCGTGAGCGTCGTGATCAGAAACACAAAGCCCAAGAGCAACTTAGTTCGCGGGTCCAGGCGGTGGATTGCACTATCGCCGGAATAGTAGCTGCCAAACGAAAACGCCTCCATTAGCAGCCCTCCTCTCGCTCGACCGTCTTGGATTTAGCAATGTCCGCGACGTTAGAAGGACCGTCCGAGCGACCGATTAGCAGGTCCACCAACTCGTCTGTCAGCGACTCAACCGTATAGAGGCCGTCAAAGCGCAGCGGCACGCCTGCCTTCGCAAGCGCCAGCGCCATGCGCTGGGCAGCGGGAACACCCAAGCCGATTGATTTAAGCTCATCGGCATGCGCAAAAACCTGAGCGGGCCTGCCCTCGGCAAATACCGTGCCCTCGTTCATTACGACGATACGGTCGCAGCAATTGGCCAGGTCATCCATGCTGTGCGAAACCATGACGACGGTCAGGCCCCCATGGTGAAGTCGATCGATGAGCTCCAGGAAATCACTGCGCGCCGCCGGATCGAGCCCTGCCATAGGCTCATCGAGCACCAGGACCTCAGGCTCCATGGCAAGCACGCCGCTGCTGCCCGCCGGAGAGCTCAAAGGGGTTCTTGTCGCCCACCGTAGCCAGGTCGAGACCCACGCGCGCGAGCGATGACTCAACGCGGCGGGCGACCTCGGCCTGCGACAAGCCAAGGTTACGCGGACCAAATGCCACGTCCTGTGTCACGGTCTCGGCAAACAGCTGACGCTCTGGATACTGAAACACCACGCCGACCTTTGCCTTAACCGCGGCGGCATCTTTCTTGCTTGAAAGGTCGAGCCCCAGCGCGCAAACGCTCCCCTCCTGCGGGCGGATTAATCCGTTGAGATGCTGAACCAGCGTCGACTTACCCGAACCGGTATGGCCCGCAAGGCCCAAGAACTCGCCACGACGCACCGTCAGCGATACATCACGCAGTGCCCACGGGCTGCTGGGGTCGTTTCCCCAGAGAGCCTGTTTGTTCGATGCGCCCTCGACGGCTGAGCGCTTGTGCCAACGGCGACGCTCGCGGGCGCTCAGAGAATAGCTATGCGAGAGATGCGAAATCTCGATAACGGGCTCCGACGCGGCCATCCCGTCGGCTGCAGAGGATGCATTGTCAAGCATACGAGAATCGGATGCGGAAGGCTGCACTGCGACGTCCGCCCCGCTCCGCTCGGCATAAACCTGTGCAATCTCGGCGACCATATCTGCCTCGCGCGCCTGCGCGCAAACGGGCACGCCCTTCTCACGAAGTGCCCTACCTAGACAGCACGACGCCGGCATATCCAGGTTGAGCTGCGCAAGTTCGTCTGCCCGCGTCAAGATTTCCTCGGGCGTACCGAGCATGGCAACGCGCCCCGCCCGAAACACCGCGACACGATCGGCCTCGGCGGCCTCTTCCATAAAGTGCGTAATCATCACGATGGTCATGCCGCGATCGTGCAACGCGCGGCAAGCCTTCATAAGGCCCTGACGTCCACGCGGATCGAGCATCGAGGAAGCCTCGTCCAATATGAGCACGCGCGGTTCCATGGCGAGCACGCCGGCAAGCGCCACGCGCTGCTTTTGGCCGCCCGAAAGCGCGTGGGTCTCATGGCGCTCAAAGCCCACCAGGCCCACGCCCTTCAGCGCCTCGCGTACGCGCTGCGCAATTTGTACCGATGGCACGCCAAGGTTTTCGGGACCAAACGCAACGTCATCTTCGACAAGCGTTGCCACCAGCTGGTCGTCGGGATTCTGGAATACCATGCCCGCGGTCGAACGAATGTCGTAGACCAGCTCGGGGTCGGACGCATCCATGCCGTTGATGCGTACCGTGCCCGCATCGGGTTGCAACAGCGCATTCAGATGCTTGGCAAACGTCGACTTGCCCGACCCATTGCCACCGAGGATGCAGAAAAACTCACCGTCCTCGATGTTCAGATCGACACCGTCGAGTGCCGACACGGCACCGTCATAGCTAAAGGAAATGCCCCGACACTCAATCATGCGCGGCCTTTGACCTGGTCCTTTTTAGGCGTGATGAGGTTGGAGACTGCTTTATACACCGCCAGCGTCAACACCGAGTTAAGCACGGTCTTGATAAGGTTGAACGGCAGCACGGCAGGAATCATGAGCGGGGCGATCACATCGACCGAGCCATACCAGAACCATACGCCAATGGTAAGGTTTGCGACCATAGACAACGCCGTAGCGGCAATAACGCCGAGCACCAGACCAATCACGGCACCCTTATAGGTGTGCATCTTCTGGTAAACGATAGCCGCGGGCAGAATATAGCCCAGCGTGGCAACCAAGTTCATAAGCGCGCCGACCCAGTCACCCGTGGTGAGCGCATGGATAACGATAGCCATAGCGGCAACAGCGGTACCGGCGCCGGGACCATACGCAAACCCGCACACCATCGCCGGCACCAGCGACGGGTCATACGTCAAAAACGGCGCCGAAGGAAGGATGGGCAGCTGCACGTACATAAACAGGGCGCCCAAGGCACACATCAGCGCCATGGTAACGAGCTGTTTGGTGCTCCACCTATTCGTATTCTCAAAATGGATATGCTGCGACTGTTCAGACATTAAGATCACCTGCCTCTTTCATCCGGACTCTAACCGTTGGTACTGGGATCTCACCAGTTCAGCCGGCATGCGAACCAACACACGCACGGGTCGCGGACTCATCGGCTCAGTCGCAGGCACCTCGCCTGCTCCACGGCGCCCCTTTGGCACCGCCCGATTTACCGCCAGTGGGGAATTCCACCCCGCCCTGAAACAGCAATTGCAAGTGTAGCACGAGCAATCGTTCACGCAAGTATGCCAAGGGTAATTTATGGCGGGGGAAACGCTCTAGAAATGCGGCCGGGACAAGTTAACGCGACAACCACGTTCTCCATCCACGCCAAAGTGATGCGCCTTTCGCGCAAAGCGCGAAACAGCAACCGGGATACGTATCCCCAACAACCGCGTTCTCCGCCCGCC
>URYA01000057.1 GCA_900551975.1 uncultured Collinsella sp.
CGCGACGGCTCCGGTCGTGGCCGAGCTTGCCCGCATGTTGCCAATCACTCGCACGGTGGTCGACGAGACGGTGCGCGAGAACCTGCAGCTCGAGGACGACCGCGACCTTGCGAGCCGCGAGAACCGTTTGGTGTCGATCGTGGCGACGGGGGAGAAGACCGTCATTTACGTCAATTCGCGTGACCAGTCCGTGGCGCTCGCCAAGACACTACGCAAACGCGTTCCCGACTGTGCGACCCGTATCGCGTTCTATAACGCTGGCCTTACGCGCACCGACCGCCATCGCGTAGAGGAGGCGTTTCGAGACGGCAGCCTCAGCTGCATCGTCTCGACCTCCGCCTTTGGCGAGGGTGTCAACCTGCCCGATATCCGCCATGTCGTGCTCTACCACATGCCGTTTGGCGCCATCGAGTTCAACCAGATGAGCGGCCGCGCCGGTCGCGATGGCCAGCCCGCCGTGATCCATCTACTCTATTCGTCGCGCGACGCCCGCATTAACGAGCGCCTGCTCGACTGCTATGCGCCCGAGCGCGACGAGCTCGTCACGCTCTATCGCGCGCTGCAGACCATGTGGCGCTCCAACCGCGGCAAAACCGGGGACGATTCCTTTAGCGCGAGCGATATCGACATCGCGCAGATGTGCCTTGCCATCGATGCTCGCACGCCGGTCGACGAGCGTTCGGTGGAAAGCGGCCTGGGAATCTTCGAAGAGCTTGGTTTTTGTCGCGTTTTGGGGTTTGACGACACTCGTCGCATCGCGATGGCCGAAAACCCCGGCCGCGTGCAATTGAGCAGGTCAATTCGCTATTTGGAGGGCTTGCGCTCGCGCATGGAGTTCTCGGCTTTCCGGAGCTGGGCGCTCGATTCGTGCGCTTCTGATATGCTAGCCAAAGTTAACCGCCCGATCGTACCGCGGGCCTAGGGGAAGGGGACCTCGATGGATGCCGCAGCCCGTACCGCCCATGATTCCACCCTCCAGCCTTTTTCGGAGATGGAGCACTATAAGCATGCCGATGAGCTGCCGCCCGAGATTATGGCGGACAGCTACGACAAGCTGGAGCGCTTGTGCCTCAAATATATGAATGAGGACGACTTTTCTAAGGTTGACCAGGCCTACTGCTTTGCCGCCGAGAAGCACTGCAACCAAAAGCGCCGCTCGGGCGAGATGTACATTAACCATCCCGTCGAGGTTGCCATCATTTTGGCCGATCTCAAGATGGACTGCGATGTGGTGTGTGCCGCGCTGCTGCACGATACCGTCGAGGATACCGAGACCTCGCTCACCGATGTTTCCGGCCTGTTTGGCGATACGGTGGCCGAGCTCGTCGATGGCGTGACCAAGCTCACTAACATCGAAGTCGACAGCATGGACGAGAAGCAGGCGCTCACGCTGCGCAAGATGTTCCTCGCCATGTCCAAGGACATTCGCGTCATCATCGTTAAACTTGCCGATCGTCTGCACAACATGCGAACGCTGGCAGCCCTGCGCGAGGATCGTCGCCTGTTTAAGGCTCGCGAGACCATGGACGTGTACGCGCCCTTGGCCGACCGCCTGGGCATGAGCTCTATTAAGTGGGAGCTCGAGGACCTGTCCTTCTTCTACCTGGAGCCCGATGCCTACCAGCGCATCGCGCGTATGGTAGCTGAGTCGCGCGAGGTCCGCGAACGCTACCTTGCCGAGACCATCAAGACGCTTACCGATGAGCTCAACCGCATTGGTCTGGAGGACTTCCAGATCAACGGCCGCTCCAAGCACTATTGGTCCATCTACCAAAAGATGAAGCGCAAGGGCAAGGAGTTCTCCGAGATCTACGACCTGGTGGCGCTGCGCGTTATTACCCATTCGGTGCGCGATTGCTACTCCACGCTCGGTGCGGTGCATACGCTGTGGCACCCTATGCCTGGTCGCTTTAAAGACTATATCGCCATGCCTAAGGTCAATAACTACCAGTCGCTCCACACGACGGTCATCGGCCCTACGGCTCGTCCGCTCGAGATTCAGATTCGAACCTACGAGATGCATGAGCAGGCCGAGTACGGCATTGCCGCCCACTGGCTATATAAGAAGTCGGGCGGATCGTCTGCTTCCAAGACCAATGACGCTCAACGTTTGGACGACCAGATCAACTGGCTCAAGCATTCGCTCGATTGGGCAGCTTCCGACGAGATCACCGATGCCAAGGAATACCTGCACTCGCTGAAGGTCGATCTGTTCGATCAGGAGATCTTTGTCTTCACGCCCAAAGGCGAGGTCATGGCGCTTCGTGCCGGCTCCACGCCGCTCGACTTTGCCTATGCCGTTCACACCGAGGTGGGAAACCACTGCGTCGGCGCCAAAATCAACGGTGCGGTGGCTCCGCTCACGCACGAGATCAAGACGGGCGACCGCGTTGAAATCCTGACTAACAAGAGTTCCAAGCCGTCGCGCGATTGGCTCAAGATCGTTAAGACACCTTCCGCCAAGTCAAAGATCCGCCGCTATTTTGCCGCTGCGACCAAGGACGACGACGCTGCCGCCGGTCGCGATATGCTGGCCAAGGACCTGCGTAAGCGTGGCTATGGCATTTCTACGCCGCGTTCGACGCGTGCACTCAACGCCGTGGCGGAGCAGTTTAACTTCAAGCAGCCCGAGGACCTGTTTGCCGCCGTCGGTGCCGGCAAGGTTGCCCCGCGCGCTGTGGGCAATAAGGTCGAGCAAATCTTGGACCCCAAGCCCGAGGAACAGCTCACCAAGGCCGAGGCTATCGCCGAGGTCGTGAAGCAGCCCGCTCGCGGCTCCAACCGCAAGCCGCAAAAGCGCGGCAAGAGCGCCAGTAACGGCATTATCGTCAAGGGCGAGAGCAACAGCGGCCTGCTGGTCCGTCTGGCTCATTGCTGCAACCCCGTGACGGGCGACGACATCGTCGGCTTCATCACGCGCGGTCGCGGCGTTTCGGTGCATCGCGCCAACTGCCCTAACGTCAAGGGTCTTATGGAACATCCCGAGCGCATGATCGATGTGGAGTGGGACGGCGCTGCCGACACCCTCTTCCAGATCGAGATCGTGGTCGAGTGCCTGGACCGCATGGGCCTGCTCAAGGATGTCACCATTGCCATTGGCGATGCGGGCGGTAATATCCTTTCTGCCGCCACGTCGACCAACCGCGAGGGCATTGCAACCCTGCGCTTTATGGTCGAGATCTCGGACGCGAGTGGTCTGGATCCGCTGCTGGCCTCTATCAGCAGCGTTGACTCGGTCTACGACGCTCGTCGTCTTATGCCCGGCGAGGGTGGAGCCCAGCTTAAGCGCCGTGTGTAGGTGCGAGAGCCTCTCAGCATCATAGATATTGGTTACGTTCGAGGCATCGTTTGGTGCCTCGAACGTATTTTAGAAGGAGGGTATGCGCATGGGCGATATGACTTTGGACCTGACACCCCGAGGTGCGGCTTCGATTGAGGCACTCGTCAACGGCCCGATTCAGACCAACAGCTACGCCGTGATTTCGAATGACGAGTGCTTAATCGTCGATCCGGCGTGGGAGGGCGAGCGTCTTGTGGAGCATATCCGCACCGCGCATCCCGAGGTGCGCGTACTCGGCTCTGTCTGCACGCACGGTCATGCCGACCATGTTGGCGGGGTTGCCGGGGTTCGAGCTGTCGTTGGCGACAGCGCACTATATGAGTTGTGCGCTAAGGACGTGACGGTACCTCGCGCAAATATCGAGGAGCAGCGCGCCATGTGGGGCATCGAGACGCCCGATCCGGGTGAGCCGACGCGCTTGCTTGCCGAGGGCGATACAATCGAGGTGGGCGACGTCTGCCTGCAGGTGATCGAGACGCCGGGGCATACGCCGGGCGGCATCGTCCTGTTCGCCGCGACCGAGCAGGGGAACATCGCCTTTGTGGGCGACACGCTTTTCCCGGGCAGCCACGGTCGTACCGATCTTTCCGGCGGTGACGAGGCGGCGATTATGCGCTCGCTTTCCAAACTTGCCAAGACGCTTCCGCCCGATACCGTTTGCTTGACGGGCCATGGCGATTCGACCACGATGGCGCGCGAACTTATGCAGAACCCGTTTATGCAGATGTAGGCTCGAAGCCGTCTTTCGAACCACGAAGACCGCTCAATCGTCAAGCTATTTTCCCCAGTGGGTCGATTCTGTGGGGCAAACGGTCAAAATTTGTCCAATCGGATGGTATTCGTGAACAAACGAACGTTTATGCTCGGGTATGTCGTGGTAAAATCTCAGGCGTTATCGGAGCAACCTTACAGGAGGTTTCTTTTATGCTCGTCAACGCAGCAGACATGCTCAAGAAGGCCGAGGCCGGCAAGTACGCTCTCGGTGCCTTCAACACCAACAACCTCGAGTGGACCCTGGCTATTCTCCAGGCCGCCGAGGAGGCCAAGTCTCCGCTGATCCTTCAGTGCACCGCTGGTGCCGCTAAGTGGATGGGCGGTTTCAAGGTCTGCGCCGACATGGTCAAGGCTGCCGTCGAGGCCACGGGCGTTACCGTTCCCGTCGCCCTTCACCTCGATCACGGTTCTTACGAGGACTGCTTCAAGTGCATCGAGGCCGGCTTCACGTCCATCATGTATGACGGCTCTCACGAGGAGACCTTCCAGCTTAACCTCGACCGCACCAAGGAGCTCGTTGAGCTTGCCCACTCCAAGGGCATGTCCATCGAGGCCGAGGTCGGCGGCATCGGCGGCACCGAGGACGGCGTGACCTCCAACGGAGAGCTCGCTGACCCCGCTGAGTGCAAGCAGATTGCTGACCTGGGCGTCGACTTCCTCGCCTGCGGTATCGGCAACATCCACGGCGTGTATCCCGCCGACTGGGCTGGCCTTTCCTTCGAGCGTCTGGGCGAGATCAAGGCCGAGACCGGCGACCTGCCCCTCGTTCTGCACGGTGGCACCGGCATCCCCGAGGATCAGATCAAGAAGGCCATCTCCCTGGGTATCTCCAAGATCAACGTCAACACCGACCTGCAGCTCGTCTTCGCCAAGGGCGTTCGCGAGTACATCGAGGCTGGCAAGGATCAGCAGGGCAAGGGCTTTGACCCCCGCAAGCTCCTCAAGCCTGGTCGCGACAACATCGTTGCCCGCACCAAGGAGCTCATGGAGGAGTTTGGCTCCGTCAACAAGGCGTAAGTAGCGGTTTAACTTTCCCGTCGGAGGCCCCGTTCACCCTACGCTTCTCCCTTGCGCTCACCTGGCTTTGCCAGAAGTCGCGCAATGGGAAAAGCTTCGGGTGAACGGGGCCTCCTTCGTTAACTCGCTACAGGGTTACTGGGCTGAATTCATTTTTTGACTACCGCTCGGCGGTGTTGATGGCTCCCTTGTTGGGGCTTTCTTTTTTATCTCGCTACAATGGGCTTCAAGAGTTCTAATGACTTGGAGTTTGGTATGGCTGTTATTAATGTGCTGCCTTCGGATGGGAAGGTTATTGACGAGGGGCCGGTTGGTTGCTCTGTTGATGTTTGCAATGATGACTTCCGTTTTCTAGATATTGGCTTGCCACCCGAGATCCTGCGTTTAAAGGATGCGGGGTATCTTTCGCAGGCTATTGAGGCTTGCGACCGCCTACTTGCCCAAAATCCCGATCCCTCGCTTGCTGCCTGCGTTCGTGCCGAGCGGTATCGCATGATCGAGACGCCGCTTCATTTTTCGGTGTCGCGCGATCGAGCTATTGCGATGATTCGCGAGGAGTGGCCTGAGTTTACCGAGGAGCAGTTTAACGATCTGATTGACCGTAAGCGTATTGACTGGCGCTTTATCGACGGGGAGCTGTTCGTTCTCGACAACTTCCTCGATTCGCTTCGCGTATATCCCAAAGAGGTTCCCGGCATGCGTCCCGATCCTACGGACGGAATTGCACTGCGCAACGAAATGCTCAAGGAGATGGGGTCGCAAAACGGATTGGCTCGCGTCATTACGCTTAAAGCATCTGTGTCTGTCCCCGGCGCTCTAGAGGGGGAGACCGTTCGCGCTTGGCTTCCCGTTGCCGCCACCTGCCACCAGCAGTCTCGTGTCGAGATTCTCGACATGACGCCGGAGGGTGCTGTTGCTCCCGCGAACGCTTCGGCGCGTACCGCCTCGTGGTCTTCTTCGAGTGAACGCTCATTCTCGGTGACCTATCGTTATCACATCGGTGCTGCTTATTGTGATGTCTACGGTGGCACACTTCCGGTTCATCCGCGTATGGACGCGCCTCTGCCCGAGGATATTTCCGAGGACCGTCCGCACATTGCATTCACGCCGTATCTGCAGCAGCTGACGGCCGGTGTTGTTGACGGACTCGAGGATCCGCTCGATCGCGCTCGTGCTATCTATGATTATCTGACGCAGCATATCGACTATCGCTATCAGCCGCCGTACTTGCTTTTGGGATCTATTGCCGATGACTGCGCGCATTCGCTCCGCGGCGATTGCGGCGTTATGACGCTCACGTTTATCACCATGTGCCGTATCGCGGGCGTGCCTGCCCGTTGGCAGAGCGGCCTGTACGTTGCGCCCGATTCGGTGGGGTCGCACGACTGGGCAGAGTTCTATACGCCGCAGACCGGTTGGCTCAACGCCGACGTGTCATTTGGATCTTCTGCTCACAGGATGGGGGAGGAGTGGCGCCGCCGTCACTACTTTGGCAATCTCGACCCATGGCGTATGGTGGCCAACAATCGATTCCAGGCAGAGTTTGAGCCCTCTTTCGACGGCATGCGCGAGGACCCTTACGATAACCAGATGGGTGAGGCTTCGGTCGACGGTCGCGGATGCCGTCAGCGCGAGATGCTACGCACGGTCGAACTCATCGAAATGCTCGAAGTTCCATTTTCGGACTAATCGGTAGAAAGCTGTGATAAACTAACTCACGCATTGCGTGCCCGAGTGGCGGAATTGGCAGACGCAGTGGACTCAAAATCCACCGTTGGCAACAACGTGCGAGTTCGAGTCTCGCCTCGGGCACCATACATGCAAGTGAGCGTTCAAGGGGGTCAAGGCCCCCTTTTTCGTGCCGAACTCGCGTGAGCGCGCGGAGCGTTAAGCAAACAGGCCTGTGGCCTGTTTGTAGCGGAGCGTGGCGAGGGCGCCATGCGCCCGAAGCCCGGGGCTTCGCGAAGCGAAGTCCCTTCGAGTCTCGCCTCGGGCACCATACATGCACCTGCGCTTCAAGGGGGTTGCGGCCCCCTTTTTCGTGTACGTAATGTGATAACGCGCTGTACGTGTTATTATTCGCAAGGCGTTGTTTCCGCAATGCCCTAAAGAGGAACCCGAGGGTTCCCACCTTTTGGCGCCAATGAGCAGCTGACTGGTCATACAACTTAGATTACCTTCCTCAAATCGAGGAAGTCTATGTGTACGACCTGGTTGCTGAGAAGCGCCGGGTTATTTTTTTATGAATGGAGGTAGGGAAAATAGCTAAGTCTGATGACACCCGCATCAACGACGAGATCACTGCATCTTCGTGCCGTTTGATTGGCGTCGATGGCTCTCAGCTCGGCCTGTTCGCCATCCGCGATGCCCAGCGCGTCGCCGACGATCAGGGTCTCGACCTGGTCGAGATCGCTCCCAACGCGGAGCCGCCGGTCTGCAAGGTCATGGACTACGGTAAGTTCAAGTACCAGCAGGCCATGAAGGCCAAGGCTGCTCGTAAGAACCAGTCCAAGGTCGAGGTCAAGGAAATGAAGTTCCGACCCAAGATCGACGTTGGCGACTACGAGACCAAGAAGGGCCACGTTCTGCGTTTCCTCAAGAAGGGCGCGCGCGTTAAGATCACCATCATGTTCCGCGGCCGTGAGATGGCTCACCCGGAGCAGGGCCTTAACGTTCTCGAGCGTCTCGCCGAGGATCTCAAGCCTTACGCTACGGTCGAGTCCAAGCCTAAGATGGAAGGCCGTAACATGCTTATGCTGCTCGCCCCGATTAAGGGCGCCTTCGATGAGGATAAAGCGGCAAGCGATACCAAGTAACTAGTGTTCTGTAACCGATTAAGGAGTATTTCATGCCTAAGATGAAGTCCCACAGCGGCACCAAGAAGCGTTTCCGCAAGACTGGTACCGGCAAGCTTATGCGCGCCAAGGCTTTCAAGAGCCACATCCTGAGCAAGAAGTCCACCAAGCGTAAGCGTGGCTTCCGTCAGGAGACCGAGATCGCCGCTGCCGACCGCAAGGTCATCAAGTCGCGTCTCGCCTAAGTTCGTTTTTTCGTTTTACCGTCTAGGAGTTGATAGAACATGGCACGTATTAAGCGCGCTGTTGCCGCCAAGAAGAAGCGCCGTACCGTTATGCACCGTGCGAAGGGTTACTACGGTGCCGCTTCGCGTACTTACAAGCATGCTAAAGAGCAGGTCCAGCACTCCCTGCAGTATCAGTATCGTGATCGCCGCAACAAGAAGCGCGAGATCCGTTCTCTCTGGATCACTCGTATCAACGCTGCTGCTCGTCTGAACGACATCTCTTACTCTCAGTTCATGCACGGCCTGAAGGTTGCCGGCATCGAGCTCGACCGCAAGGTCCTGGCTCAGATGGCTTACGAGGACATCGAGTCCTTCAACGAGCTGGCTACCATTGCCAAGAAGGCTCTCGAGGCCTAATAGATTCTCTTGAATCGCTAGGGGAGTGTCGCGTTGTGCGCGGCGCTCCCCTTTTTTATCGAAAGCGCTGGTTTACATTGCTAAAAGCGCGGGTAGATAGACACTTACAGGTGACCGATCTTTATATATCTCTTAACCGAAGGGTCATCATCTGATACGTGCAGTATTTCTGCACCAGCCTTTCTATGACTTATATAGGAAGCGATGTATTGTGTAGGACTTGTGAAGAGTGGAATTCCCGCCCGCGGGGCCCCTCCGGTCTGGCAATATATCTCCTTGCCGCGCGGCCCGGTGGAACCGGATGAGCCGCAAAGCGTGCACCTTGAGAACCGGATACTGCGAGGATGGA
>URYA01000058.1 GCA_900551975.1 uncultured Collinsella sp.
AACAAAAGAGAGGGGGCCCCCGTCGCAAAAGACCGGGTGCCCCCTCTCATAATGTCATTTGCAATCCGCTAGCACGTGGCTCGGACTGCTGCTAGCGCAACCTTTACGCAGCGAGGCGCTTGAGGACGTCGATGAGCAGCTCGTAGAAGCGCTCGGCAGAAGCGAGCTCCATGCTCTCGTCCGGGGTGTGGACATCGGAGAGCGTCGGGCCCACGGCGATGGCGTCCAGGCCGTGCAGGGCCTCGGCAAACAGGCCGCACTCAAGGCCGGCGTGAATGGACTCGATGCGCAGCTCGGAGCCAAAGAGCTCGCGATAGCTCTCGACAAAGACGTCGCGGACCGGCGAATGCTCGGCATAGCTCCAGCCGGGATACTCGAACTCAAACTTGGCGTCGAAGCCCAGGACATCGGCCAGCGTCTGCAGACGGTCCTTGAACTCGTTCTGCAGCGAGGTGATCGAGGAGCGCGGGGACAGCATGATCTTGACCTCGTCGTCAGAAGTGGCAACCACACCGATGTTGGAGGACACCTCGACGGAGCCGTCGGTGGCGACGTTGCGGCGAATCACGCCGTTAGGGGCAAGGCGCAGGGCGCGGATGAGGGCAAGCGCAGACTTCTGGTCCATGGCCTCGACCTCGGTGTCGTCGGCAATCTCGACGGTGCAGGTAAAGCCGGGGTCGAAGACCTCGAGCTCGGCGGTGACGTCGGCGATGATGCCCTTTGCGATCTGGGCCGCGGCCTCGGCGGCAGCGTGGTCGGCGTAGACCAGCTCGGCCTTGCACTCACGGTTGATGGCGTTGTCCTTGGTGCCACCGTTAAAGCTAACGATGGCGGGCTCGCCGGCAACCATCAGGCGGTCGATGATGCGGGCCATGATGAGGTTGCCGTTGCCGCGCTCCAGGTGGATATCACTGCCGGAGTGACCGCCCAGCAGGCCGGAGATGTCAAGCGTGAGGGTGCTACCGGTCTTATGCTCGCGCGCGATCGGGCAGGTGTAGGTAACGACGACGCCGCCGGCGCAGCTGACGGTGGCAACGCCCTCTTCCTCGGAGTCAAGGTTAATCATGGTGCGGGCGCTAATCTGGGACTTGTCGAGCGTCTCGGCGCCGACCAGGCCAGTCTCCTCGTCGGTGGTGAATACGCACTCGAGGGCCGGATGAGCAATCGAATCGTCGTTGAGCACGGTAAGCATAAGCGCGACGGCGATACCGTTGTCGGCGCCCAGGGTGGTGCCGTTAGCGGTGAGGACGCCGTCCTTGACGACCAGGTCGATACCATCGGTCGTAAAGTCGTGCTCAACGGAGCCCAGCTTGTCGCACACCATGTCGATATGGCCCTGCAGCATCACGGTCGGGGCATTCTCGGCACCGGCAGATGCGGACTTGCGAATGATGACGTTGTAGACCTCGTCCTGGTACACATCGAGGCCGCGCTCCTTGGCAAACGCAACCAGGAAATCGCTGATGCCCTTCTCGTTGCCAGACCCGCGGGGAATCGCGCTGACCTCCTCAAAGAAATGGAACAGCTGGGCAGGCTCGTAGCCGGTGATCTTGTAGTCCATGGTGCCTCCTTGGCGCAACTGGTTAGACAATAAGACATGCGACTTGTATATTCCCAGACTTCGTTTGCATAAACCAGTCGAAAACGCCGAGCGTTCTCGCATCATCGGCTAACGGTGGACCGTATAGCGTAACGGTCACAATCACCGCAGCTCTACAAATCGAGGCGCCCTTGCCAGAGCGCCTCGATTGAGCGTATCAAATTGTCGCCACGCCCTACAGCGCGCCGGAGCCAGCTTGCATCATACCGCCGGGGCCCGATGTCACGCCACTACTCACAGGCGCAGCGTTTCCGGTGTGCGGCGCTGCCGGAGCGGTATCGCCGCCGAGCGTGCCCGCCGGACGCGGTGCCGGGATCTCGCCCGCACCATGGCTAAAGACAAACTTGCCGTCGGCCACATCGCACAGGACGGTATCGCCACTGCCCCACTCGCCGGCCAGCAGCTCCTCGGACAACGGGTCCTCAATGAGCTTTTGGATGGCGCGGCGCAGCGGACGCGCACCGTTGGTGAGGTCGGTGCCCTCGGCCACAATCTTGTCGTAGGCCGCATCGGTGAGCTTGATGTTCATGCCGTTGGCAATCAGGCGCTGGCGCAGGTCGTCCACCAGCAGGTGAGCAATCTTGGTCAGGTTCTCGCCCGAAAGCTTCTGGAACACCACGATGTCATCGATACGGTTGAGCAGCTCGGGGCGGAACAGGCGCTTGAGCTCGCCCATCGCACGGCCGCGGATCTCGCTCGACGTGAGACCCTGCTCGCCGGTGGTGCCAAAGCCCACGCTCGCATCCTGCGCGATCTCGCGGGCGCCCACGTTGGACGTCATGATAATCACGGTGTTGCGGAAATCGACCGTCTTGCCCTGGCTATCGGTCAGGCGGCCCTCCTCCAGCACCTGTAGCAAGATGTTGAAGATATCAGGGTGCGCCTTCTCGATCTCGTCGAACAGCACGACCGAGTACGGATGACGGCGAACAGCCTTGGTGAGCTGGCCGCCCTCGTCGTGACCCACGTAACCCGGAGGGCTACCGATAAGCTTGGAGACCTCGAACTCGCTGCCAAACTCCGACATGTCGAAGCTGATGAGCGCGTCCTTGCTGCCAAAGAGATACTCGGCGAGCGTCTTGGCAAGCTCGGTCTTGCCCGTACCGGTGGGGCCCAGGAAGATAAAGCTGCCGCCGGGGCGGCGCGGGTCCTTGAGCGGCGAGCGGCTGCGGCGCACGGCCTTGGCAACGGCCTCGACGGCCTCATCCTGACCGATGATGCGCGTCTTGAGCACGCTTTCGGCCTGCAGCAGGCGGCGACTCTCACTCTCGGTGAGCGAGGACACCGGCACGCCCGAGGTCACGGACACGATGTCGGCAATCTGGGAGACATCGATGGTGAGCGGACTGGCGTCGAGCTCGGCCGTCCAGGCAGCCTTGGCCTCGGCGAGCTCAATCTCGGCGGCTTTCTGCTGCTCGGTGATCTCGGCGGCCTTGTTCATGTCGTCGCTCTCGGTGGCCTCCTGTGCGGCAGCCTTGAGCTCCTCGATGCGATGTTCGGCCTCGCGCACCGGCTCGGGCGCGCGGTTGGCGGCAATGCGGGCGCGGGCACCGGCCTCGTCGATGAGGTCGATGGCCTTATCGGGCAGGAAGCGGTCCTGAATGTAGCGGTTGGAGAGGTTCGCGGCGGCCTCGATAGCACCCTGTGTGTAACGCACATGGTGGTGCTCCTCGTAGCGCGGCTTGAGCGCGGTCAGGATCTTGACCGTGTCCTCGACGCTCGGCTCCTCGACATCGATGGTCTGGAAGCGACGCTCAAAGGCCGGATCCTTGGTGAGGTACTTACGGAACTCCTCGGCCGTGGTGGCACCGATGATCTGAAAAGCACCGCGCGCGAGCACGGGCTTGAGCATGGAGCTTGCATCGATGGATCCCTCGGCAGAACCGGCACCGATGATGGTGTGCATCTCGTCGATAAACAGGATGACGTCGTCGGCTTCGGTTGCCTCCTGGATCACGTTCTTGAGGCGCTCCTCGAACTCACCGCGATACTTGGCGCCCGCGACAAGACCCGGCAGATCGAGCGTCCAGATGTTCTGGTTCATAAGGTTCTCGGGCACGTTGCCGGCAGCGATCTGCTGTGCCAGGCCCTCGACGATGGCCGTCTTGCCCACGCCGGGGTCACCCAAGATAAGCGGGTTGTTCTTGGTGCGGCGCGAAAGGATCTCCATCATGCGCTGGACTTCCTTTTCGCGACCGATCACGGGGTCGAGCTTACCGTCGCGTGCCTTCTGCGTAAGGTTGGTGGCGAACTGCTTGAGCGTGTCGGTGCCGCTCCCCTTTTGCTGAGAGGCATCCGAGCCGCTAAAGAACGGCAGGCCCGCACCGGGACGACCAGCGCCAGCGCCAGCGAGCGGACGCTTCTTGTCCTGATCCTTGGCAGTGAGCTTTTCGATGGCCTTTTTAATGGAAGCAGACGACACGCCCAGGCGCATGAGGATGTCCATGGCCATGCCGTTGCCCTCTTCGACGATGCCGATCAGCAAGTGCTCGGTCGAAACGTAGGTCTGGTTGTTCTCGCGTGCCACGCGGAAGGAGCGCTCCATCACGCTGATGACGAGCGGCGTAAAGGCGAGCTTGGCAGCCTCGGTCTCCTCGCTGGGCTCGGGAACCGTGGTCTGGACCTCTTTGAGGGTATCCATGATGTCATCATAGGAGATGTCGAGCGAACGCAGCGCCTCGGCGGCAATGCCCTCGTCCTCCTTGGCAAGCGCGAGCAGCAGGTGCTCGGTGCCCACCTTATTTGAATGAAGATCGAGCGCTTCTTGCTTGGCCATGGACATGACCTTACGCGCACGATCGGTAAAACGGTCTAACATGCTAGTTCCTCTTAGACGAGCTAGTTTTTTCAAACGCAAAGCGCCGCCCCGCGGCAGCGCTTTGGTCTCTTTACCCATATGGAGTATATGTTAACAGCTGGAGGAATATCTATAAACCCGGCTCACATGAATGCAGGTTATGACCGCATCGCGGGACTCACCGCGCGATGCGCGACGGGCGCCCCGCAAGAGAAACCCTAGACGTCTTTCACCACGTCGGGACTCGTCGCACGCGATGCGCGATAGGCATCGGCCTCCTTGGAGACGCGTTCGAGCAGCTCGGATGTATCGACGCCCTCGACTTGCGCGACCGTTTCAACCGTCTGCATGGCGACCGCCCTCAGGTACGCGCACGCGCTGTCCCCCAGCTGCTCGAGGTCTATCTCCTCGCCGCCCTCCCGGGCAAAGCCGACCGCCATCACAAAGCCCATGATGCCCGAGACCAGAAAGCCCACCGCAAAGCTCGAATCTGCCTTGAGCTCTTCTCCGTCGGGGTGGACGATCTCTCTCACGCGGTCGATGATGATCGTATGGATGCCCTGCTCGACCTGCTCGGCGGCACCCGCCCTCATGGTGATGACGATGCGCCGCAGCAGGCAGCGGACGTCGCGCCGGTCGAACGCCGAAAGGTCGCCCTCGCTCGAAAAATGCCAGAGGGCATCGGTGATGAGCTCGTTATCCTGCAGCAGCTGGGCTATGGCGATGGCGACGAGTTCATCGAAATCGTGAAAATAGTAGTAAAACGTTCCGCGATTGCACTGGGCGGCGCGGGTCACCTCGCCAACCGACAGCTCGAAGATGCTGCTGTTCTCGATGAGCTCCCAAAACGCCTCGATGATACGGGTGCGTGCATCGGGCGCATCGGCGTCCTTACGCGGTCTCGCCATGCGCCTCACCGCACCCCTGCGCCTTGGCGTTCATGATGAGCATCTGAAGACGGTTCTCCACGTTGGCGAAGCTCACGTCGGGATCGTAGTCGAGCGGCAGGAACTGCGCCGTGGGATACTGCTCCTTGAGCGCATGGATGAGCCCGCGCCCCACGACATGGTTGGGCAGACACCCGAACGGCTGCAGGATCACGAAGTTGCGGCAGCCGCGCTTGGCGTGCTCGAGGATCTCCGCCGGAATCAGCACGCCCTCGCCCGCATCGAACGTATGGTGCAGGATCTTATCGCTCGCGCGCACGAGCTCGGGCATGCGCGTCGGCGGCTCGTAGAGCGGGCTCGCCGCGCCCAGGCGGTCGCAACGGTCGTGCGCGAGCTCGAACAGGTTGTCCGCCGTGGCGTACCAGGCCTTTTCGGGCAGCGACAGGTCGACGTGGAACTCGCGCGACTGCGCATGCTTGTAGAAATAGGTCTTGCGGATCACGTCGGTCATGCGCGCCTCGATGACCTCGAGCCCGTTGTCCTCGAGGTAGCGCTCGATCTCGTGGTTGGCGCCGAGATGGAAATTGAGCAGGTACTCGCCCACGATGAGAACGGTCGGATGCGGGTTCGAGCGGTCGTACGGAACGGCGTCCATGATCGCAAGCGCGCGTTTGAAGCCCGTCGTCTGGCCTCTCAGCCCCGAGCGCTCCATGCCCTCGATAACCTCATCGAGCGCGCGGTCGAACGCAGCGTCCGCCGCGCCCTTCTCGAGCTCATAGGGACGGATGCGCCTAAGCATGGCCTCGAGGGCATCGATCATGGGAAGACCGTAGGCGATCTGGATGCTCGGGCCAAGGCCGAGCTTGAAGCCCGGATGCGCATTGTGGGCATCGACGTCGTCGTTGGTGAGCACCGGGACATAGTCGTATCCCGCGTCGTCGAGCGCGCGGCGCAGCAGGGGCATGTAGTGCGTCAGGCGGCAGTCGCCGATATACTTGCCAGTCACCACGGCGACGTCGTGCGGGTCGTACTTACCGCTCTTGAGTGCCGCGAGCGCCTCGCCGATCACGATTTGCGCGGGGAAGCAGATGTCGTTGTGCACATAGCGTTTGCCCAGGCGGATGGCATCCTCGCGCCCGATATCAAGGGCCTCGGCGCGCACGCCCTGATTGCGCATCGCCGCGGTCATGAGCCTGCAGAACGCATGGGAGGTGTTGGGGACCAGCGCGATCTTGTC
The DNA here is from genome assembly GCA_900551975.1 of uncultured Collinsella sp. Taxonomy (GTDB): domain Bacteria; phylum Actinomycetota; class Coriobacteriia; order Coriobacteriales; family Coriobacteriaceae; genus Collinsella. The sequence goes on from URYA01000058.1 coordinate 6,522, forward strand.
GTGCCGGTCGCGCTTGGTGTACTTGACCTTATACGGGTCGTCGAGCGGATGGACCGCGTGCACCCGGGCGCCCTCGGCACGCTCCTCCGCGCGACGACGGTTGACCGACTCGATAAACGAACGCACGCGAATGCCCATGGGACCGGCGACGTCGCTCTCATCGAGCTTGATCATCATCGGAACCTTGGAGCCCATCTCGCCCATCATGCGCGCGATCTCGTCGGTGAGATACGCATCGTGGCCGCAGCCGAAGCTGCCCATCTGCACGAGCTCGAGCTCGGGCGTCGATGCGACGATGACCGCGCACGACAGCATGCGCGCATGGTAGTTGTTCACGATGTCGATGCGGCTGTTGGAAAGATCGACGTTGCAGACCCCCGGCACCGCATCGGGCGTCAGCACGGGGATACCGCGCTCAGAGAAGAGCTTGGGCAGCCCGTGGTTGACCAGCGGGTCGTTGTGGTACGGGCGCGAAGCGATCACCACCGCGTAGCCGCCGTCCTCGCGCACGTTCTCGAGCACCTGCCTGCCGCGCAGCTGCAGCTGGTTCTCAAACGTCTCCTGCGCGCGGTCCGCCTGCTCGGTCGCCTTGGCAACCAGGTCGGCATCGATATCGAAGGTCTCCTTGCACCACGCCTTGAGCTGGCGGTTTCGGTCGCCCTCGTCGTACCAGTGGAACAGCGGCGTATCGAACGGAACGCCGAAACGCTCCTCCGGGTTATCGGAATTGCGCATCACGTAGGGGTATCCCTTTACGACGGCGCACATCCACTCGCTGGTAGAGGCGGTGTTTTCGGTGGGCACCGTCGTGATGATGGGCATGAAGATGCGGTCGACGCCGGCGTCGACGAGATTGCGGATGTGCCCGTGGACGAGCTTGGCCGGGAAGCACACGGTGTCGGATGTGACGTGCGCCAGACCGCGCTCGTACATCGCCTTGGTGCTGCGTCCCGAGACGCGCACCTTAAAGCCGAGCGTGCTGAAGAACGTCGACCAGAACGGCATGGTGTCCCAGAACTCGAGCACACGGGGAATGCCGATCGTGACATCGCGCCCCCCGCAGACGGGAACCGTGGGGTACGACTCGAACAGCAGCTTCTCGCGGTCGACAAAGAGATTGGGGGCAGCCGCGGTCCGGTCGCGCCCCGTGCCGGGTGCCTGTGCCTCGCAAGCGCCCTGCGGACGCAGCTCCTCCGCCGCGGGAACCTCGCGCACGAGCTCATCCCATGAGATGGCGCCGCCGCGCGGGCAGCGATTGCCCGTGACGTAAAGCGAGCCGTCGCCAAATGCCACGACCGCGCGCTGGCAGCGGTTGTTGCACCGACGGCAGGTAACGCCGCCGAACTCGCGATGCTCGAAGCGCTCCACGGCATCGAGCCCGATAAACGACGTGCCGGCGTCGCCCTTGCGGCATTCCTCGCGCGCGAGCAGGGCGATACCGATAGCGCCCATCAGCCCCGGGTGGGGCGCACGCGTGACGGGTTTGCCCAGATACTGCTCGAATGCGCGCAGCACCGCGTCGTTTCGGAACGTGCCGCCCTGGACGACGACTTTGTCGCCCAGACGGTTGAGATTTGAAACGCGAATGACCTTGGTGAACACGTTCTCGATAATCGAACGGCAGAGACCGGCCATGATGTCGCCCGGACCCTTACCGCGCCGCTGCTCGGAAACGACGCTGCTGTTCATGAACACCGTGCAGCGCGAACCGAGGTCGATGGGGTGCTTGGCGAACAGACCGAGCTTGCAGAATTCCTCGATGGAGTAGCCCATCGAGCGGGCGAACGTCTCGATGAACGAGCCGCAGCCGGACGAGCACGCCTCGTTGAGCAACACATTGTCCACGCTGCCGTTGTGCAGCTTGATGCATTTCATGTCCTGCCCGCCAATGTCCAGCACACAGTCCACCTGGGGATCGAAGAAGGCCGCGGCGGTGCAGTGAGCGATGGTCTCGACCTCGCCCTCGTCGAGCGAGAAGGCCGCCTTCAGCAGCGCCTCGCCGTAGCCGGTCGAGCACTCGCGCAGGATGTGCGCACCCTCCGGCAGCTCGCGCGCGAGCGCGGAGACGGCGCGCTTCGCCGTCTCAATGGGGCTGCCCTGATTGTTCGCGTAGTACGACCACAGCAGCTCGCCGCGTTCGCCGATGAGCGCAAGCTTTGTCGTGGTCGAGCCGGCGTCCACACCGAGGAAGCAGCCGCCCGTATAG